>JAFLCF010000189.1 GCA_017303735.1 Anaerolineae bacterium | reverse complement strand
TGTTAGAATGACAGACGTGTTGCGCATGAATTCACAAACAGGAACATAGCCGCTTCGGCGGTTCGGTTCCTGTTATTAATTTCATAACCTTTTGCTCTGTCAGGGGCTAAGCCCCTGACAGAGCCCAGCTAACTACAGGAGAATCCAATGAAGATCATTATCTGCGACAAGACTGAAAAAGAATACATCGAACAGATGCGTGCCGCCGGGCTGACCGTAGACGTCCGCGATGACATCACCCCCGAACAGCTCATGGTGGAGTTGCCCAATTATGATGGCATGGTCGTCCGTTCGCGCACCAAGGTTCGTAAAGACCTGATCGACGTGTGCCCCAACCTCAAGGTCATTCTGCGCGGTGGTGCCGGGCTCGATACGATTGACCATGAATATGCCAAGGAAAAAGGCATCGCGGTCATGAACACTCCCCTCGCCAACTCCAAGTCGGTGGCGGAGCTTGCCATTGGTTATATGCTGATGATGGCGCGTTCGCTTTACAAAGCCAGCGCCACCATGAAAGCCGAAACCTGGGACAAGAAAAGTTTCAACGGAGATGAGATCGGCGGCAAGACTCTCGGCTTGATCGGCATCGGCAACATTGGCAAGGAAGTGACCAAACGCGCCCTCGCCATGGAAATGACCGTGGTCGCCTATGACCCATATGTGAAAGAAATGGCTGGCGTCAAATTGGTTTCACTCGATGAATTGCTTGCCCAGTCAGATTACATCAGCTTGCATTTGCCGAAGACCAAAGAGTCCAGCAATATGATCGGCAAGGAGCAGTTCGCCAAGATGAAGAACGGCGTGCGCATCGTCAACTGCGCGCGCGGTGGAATCGTCAACGAGGAAGCACTCTACGAAGCGCTGACCAGTGGAAAGGTCGCAGGAGCCGCGTTGGACGTTTTCAACGAAGAGCCCCCCGTTGACTGGAAACTCGCCAAGCTCGATAACGTCATCGCATCCCCGCATATCGGCGCAGCAACAAAGGAAGCCCAAGCTCGCGTCGGCGCGGAAGTGGCTGAGAAGTTGATCGCGTTCGCGAAGAAATAATTCGCATCCCCGTAGGGGCGGGGTCCTCCCGCCCTGGGCGAGAAGATTGGGCGAGGAGACCTCGCCCCTACTTAATGGAGACATCATATGAAAATCATCAGCGACATTGGCATTCAGATTCCTACCGTGTATCTTCCCAAACCCGGCATTGACCCGCAGAAGTGGGCGGTGATCGCGTGTGACCAGTTCACCTCGGAGCCGGAGTATTGGAACGACGTGGAAAAGATCGTCGGCGATTCACCTTCGACCTTGCGCCTGACCTTCCCTGAGGTGTACCTTGAAGGCGAAGGCGGTGACGAACGCATCAAGAATATTCAAGCGGCGATGAAGAAGTATATGGAGGAAGGCATCCTCCAGCCGCATGATGGTTTTGTATATGTGGAACGCCAAACCCTGCACGGCAAGACCCGCAAAGGTGTGATGCTGTGCCTTGACCTTGAACGCTATGATTACAACAAAGGCTCCTCCAGCCTGATCCGCGCCACCGAAGGGACGATCGTGGATCGCCTGCCTCCGCGCATCAAAATCCGCGAAGGTGCACAGCTTGAATTCCCGCATATCTTGGTGTTGATCGATGACCCGAACAAGACCGTCATCGAACCGTTGACCGAAGCCAAAGCAAAATTCCAGAAGCTCTACGACTTTGACACCATGCTTGGAAGTGGTCACCTCGCTGGCTATGCCGTGGATGCCACTTTCGAGAACAAAGTCGTCGAAGCCCTGCGTGGACTCGCCTCTCCTGAAACCTTCGCCGCCAAATACGGCGTGGACAAATCTCTGCCGGTGCTGCTCTTCGCCATGGGCGATGGCAATCACTCGCTCGCGACTGCCAAAGCCATTTGGGAAAAGATCAAAGCCGAAGTGGGCATGGACCACCCCGCACGTTATGCCTTGGTTGAAATTGAAAACGTCCACGATGAGGCGTTGGAATTTGAACCGATTCACCGCGTGTTGTTCGGCTTGAAGAAAGATATCTTTGCAGAGATGCAGTCCTTCTTCGGCGCGAATTACAAATACACAGCCGTCGCCAACGGCGCGGAGATGACTCAACGCGTGGACGCTGACATGCCCGGTGACAAGCAATTCATCGGCGTGGTTGGCGGTGGACAGCAGTTCGGCGTGATCGAGCTTTCGCATCCTTCTACAAATTTGGCTGTTGGCACCCTCCAAGCCTTCCTCGACCCGTTCGTGAAGAACGGCGGCGCGGAAAAAATTGACTACGTCCACGGTGAAGATGTGGTCGAGAGATTGTCCCTGCAAAGCGGAAACGTCGGCTTTTATCTGGCGGGCATGCACAAGAACGAGTTGTTCAAGACCGTCATCCTGGATGGCGCCCTCCCCCGTAAAACTTTCTCGATGGGTGAAGCGAAAGAGAAGCGGTTTTATATGGAAGCGAGAAGGATTACGAAGTAACCCACCTCCGTGATTATTCCGTAGGGGCAAACCCGTCCATGCTTTGCAAGCTATTCAACCAAAAAGGGAGGGTTGCCCGTTCACAGGGCGACCCTCCCTTTGCGCAACGGAGTTTTCTATTATTTTGATGGGTCGCCCCTAACGTGCAAAGTAAGTAAAATTTGTAGAGAATTTGGAGATAGTTCAGGGATTTACATTCTTAACGCAACGAAAACCGATATTCCAATCACTAGCATATTGAAGATACTGAAGACGATTTGAAGAACGCATTGCATTATTATGCCATGCTCCTCCACGCAATACTCGAAATAATTGTGAACCTGACAAACCTGGTCCTGATGGATTCTTAAGGGGTGAATTTTGATAGTATGTTTCAGAATACCAGTCTGCCACCCATTCCCAAACATTCCCTGATAGGTCATATATACCATAGGGACTTTTTCCATCCTCGTAACTCCCTACTTTAGCCGTATCAGTTCTATTACATCCGCCAGTTTCATCAAAGTAGTTTGCTTTACTACAATCTACTTCATTACCCCAAGGGTAAATGCGTTCATCTGTACCGCGTGCAGCCTTTTCCCATTGTGCTTCGGTGGGTAAACTTGCACCACGCCATGAACAAAAGAGGCTAGCTTGAGTCCAGTCCACATAAACTACAGGAAAGTCATTAAATTCTGAATACCCATAATAATTAGTTCGAGATAAGGAGTAATTATAAGCAGGTTTATAACAATAGCCTGTATTTACACAAGCAATATAAGCAATGTTTGTGACTTCGTATACATCCATATAGTACGCATCCAAATACACTTGGTGAATAGGTGCTTCGTCAGATTCCCAATTTTCGCTCCCCATTTTAAACTCGCCTGCTGGTACAAGGCGCATTTTCAAGCCCTCAGCATCTATGATTTCGGTAGGCAGGTTTGTAGGCGCTAGTGTAATGGAAACAGCTGTTGAGGTTGCCTCTGGTGTCTTAGTTATACTTGCTTCAGTAGTATTATGAGACAAAGTAACAATTGTTTGCGTCTGGGTATTTTCAGGTGTTGGTTGTTCAGCAGATGAAGGGCTATTCAATGACGATAAAAATATTATTCCGAGCACCAGAAAAATAAAGCCTCCAAACCAATAAACACTTTGTCTTCTTGTTGGCGGCTCATTCTTACCATTTTCATATTCGCGTTTAACCGTCTCAAGTTCCGCCTTCTTTTTGGCAATCTTTTTTCGTTCTTCTTTATCTGCTTTTATTCTTTCTCTTTCAGCAGCTTCTTGTTCTTCCTTTTCACGAGCAGCTTTTGCTGCTGTTTCAAGTTCTTGCTGTTTTTTACGGAGTCTTTCTTCTTCTTCAAGCTTCAGTTTTTGTTCATATCGTAATTTCAATGAAGCAACAAGTGCGATGTATGAAGCATCTTTTTTCTCTTCAAAGTAATCAACCCATTGATAAAAACGCAATCCTCGTGGGATTTCACAATCTTCCAAACGTAAAGGGATTAAGAAAATAGCATCTTCAGGTTTTTCAAGTGCTATCTCGCGCGCATAACGCAGTTCTTTCTGAACATGTCCCTCTTTTGTTACAGAGTGATTAGAAAGACAGATAATGACAGCATCTGCATCTTCCACAGCCTCTTCGATTTTCACCCGCCAATCTTGTCCAGGTAAAAGGCTCTTTTCGTCCTGCCAAGTGTCAATCCAACCCTCACCCGCTAAGCGGCGTGAAAGCTCTCGCACAAGTGGTTTGTCCTGTGAAGCATAGGAAAGGAAAACTTTGAGAGGGCGGTTTGATTTGGACATAGGGAGGTTTCCCGCTGATAATTTCTCGAATTATACAGCGGATAATCAAAAATCGAGTATTTTAGTATAAAAGGTGTAGATGCAACCCGCCCATGCTTTCACGGTATTCAATCATAAAAGAGAAAGTTATTCTCCAGTATTTTTACTCTTTTCGATACTACGCTAAATTTATTTAGCTATTTATTTTTTATTCGGTAGCAGAAAGTTGAATACAAAATGATGCAAAGTTATTTAATGAAATGTCCAATCGATCCATTATTAAAAAACCACTAATAACCTCTAAAAGAAAGTCGATATTCTCATTCTTATACTGCTGTGATTTTAGGAACTCCTGCCATTCTTCAAATAATGGGGTTAAGACTGTTATTTCATCTACTTTTTTTATATATTCATCATCTTCAATTTCTTTTGTTGGTGAAGCTAGCCAATTAATATTAAACCCTCCATTATCATTAATAAGTGACCTAGCATAATTGTAACTTTCTTTGTCTTTCGCTATTTTAGATGCAACTAATAACCAATAAACTCCATGCATAGGCATATTTTTTATTTCTTTGCCTTTGCCTTTTTCTATTATTTTCTTTAAAATTGCCGAAAAATACTTTGCATGATCTGAATTTGAAAATACAGAACAGAGTAAAGAAAGAAGTAATGGAAACTCCGACAATAAAACATGGTCAAAATCTCGACTAAGACCAAAGTGAGGGTCCCAAAGACCAATAATGCCATGATCTTCTTCATACTTTTTAATCTTCGCAAAAACGTTGTCAGCGTTTTGATAATTCGTAAGTAACAAACTCAATGCTAAATGAGTTATTTTTGAATATGCAGTTATATAATAAGGAGGGTAGTCTTGTTCTAGATATTCTGTGTACTCCAAGTATCGCAATAAATATTTAGAATAGAATGCTCTGACAGTCTGGTATTTTTTGTCAATTAATAAGGTTTCTATAATCGATAAAAAATTAGAATTAGCGATTTTGTCATATTCTAGTTCAACTAATTTATTTAAAACAACCGTAGCATCGACATTTAATGGATTATTTTCTTCTAACAATTCTACAAGACCATATAAATCCAACGTGGATGCAATTCTAAAGTGCTGTTCGAGTATATCTGTTATGAGTTTTGATGCCGAATCTTTTGTAGATAAAAGATAAACATCATAATTAACTTTGTCAAATTGAGATTTTAATGAGTCAATTCGATCGGTTTCATGTTTTTGTGAAATGAATATATGAAAAAAGAAAAGTGGTTTTTGATATTTTTCCGTTGGTTTTGAGAATACTTTTACAGCATTGTCTGATGCTGCTTTTTCAGGGGTAGTATCAATTTCAAAAATAAATATTGGATATTTTGTCTGTTCTTTTCGCCAAGATAAATCCAGTGCTGGCGTTGTTTTTTGTTTAGGGAACATAGGTTCCTCATCTTGCGTTGTATATTGCAAACACTCCCCAAGATTTTTTAGAAATTTTATTTTTGCCAAAGTGTCTTTTGATTTATGTAAACCCATTTTTACCTTAGCTTAGTTTAATCTTGCGACCTATAAATATCCCAGATTTCACATTTCATCTTATGTCAAACACCCTAATTGGGGTACATAATAGCCAATTGGCTGTACAAACGCCCTATATAAATCAAATTTTACACCCTTGTTTTCGATAACTTCAATTATTTACAACTATTGCTAGGTTGATAAAGAAAAACTACTTATGCTTAAACGGGATCATCATCAAAAATCCCAGCGCGATGATGCCCTGTCCGATCAAGACCCCGGTCGCTTGCCAGGGACCGAAGTATGGAATTTGCGGAAAGGAATGCGAGCCCATGCCGATGATATCTGCCAGCCCGGCAAAAACCGAGAAGACAAAGCCCGTGCCTACCAAGCGGCTGCCAATGTCACCGACGATGGTGCGTTCCAGTCCCCACCACAGGGCGTGCAAGCCGAGGTAGCCGCCCACACAGATCCACGCCAGCCCGATCAGGAAGACGACGATCTGCACAAAGCCGACCACAGGGCTGCGGTCCCAGCCGAAGAAATCGGGCTTGGTGCCAACGGCGAAGATGAAGAGTCCAATAAAGGTGAGGATGAGGCTGAGTCGAATGCGCGGAGTGAGTGAATCTTCCGCTGGGAGCGGAGTGGTGGGTACGGGAGTAGATGCTGAGGGTTGGTTGGTCATAAAATTATTTTTTTACTCGGTGGTCGAGTAGCCCGAGGCGACAGCCGAGGGCATATCGAGACCACACATTAGAGGAATATTCTCAATAACTGGTGGTTTCGATACGTGGCGCGACGATCATGCGCCACTACTCAACCACCGGGGTTAGGCTATTACGGCAAATCTCGTTTCAAACGTGCGAGCCAGTTGCCACCGAGGATATTGGTGGTATCTGTTTCCGAATATCCGCGTGTCTGTAATAAGGATACCAGTTTTTGCAGATCAGCGACGGTCTCAATTTCGGGCGGGACGGATTGCAAGCCAAAGCCGCCGTCAAAATCGGAGCCGATGCCGGCATGCAACGAGTCACCGGCGAGCTGGCAGATGTGGTCAATGTGATTGGCGAGCACAGCCAATGGCACGTCTTCTCGGGCATGTCCCTTATCTCGCAGCCAGCCCACTTTGAGATAGGTATTGAACGGAACTACACCCACCACCCCATCACGTTCGATGATGCCTTCGATGATGCGATCGGTGAAATGTCGATTCGTGTTGGCGTTGGGCATGAGCGCCGCGCAATTTCCATGCGTGCCCACAATCGGACCTTCATACACATCCAGGGCTTCCACGGCGGCGCGTTCGTCCATGTGGCTGAGGTCGAGGGTGAAGTTGAAGTCTGCCATGGCGGCTAATAACTTGCGCCCATCCTCGGTCAACGGACCGGGTTCCTTCCAACCGCCGCAGTAACGTGTGCCCACCCAGGCAGGTCCGATCAAGCGGACTCCGCGGTTGTGCCACATTTCCAATTCGGCTGGATGACGAACCGCCTCCGCCCCTTCCATCAAAATGACCATACCCACCGGGCGACTCACTGCATCGGTCGCCGCATCCTGCCACTGTTGCAGATGCAGGTCCAGGTCCCGTTTTGAGGCGAGGATGCGGAACTTATCCGGCGCAGAATCCTGCATCCGATGATAGGCATCCAATTGATCGCTGTAGAGTTTGTGGGCTTCGTCGAAGGTCTTATAAATTTGTTTTTCGTTTTCATAAGTGCGAAAGCGAACCGGCGCGGCGAAGAGCGTAGAAAAAATAACAGCGATGTTCCCGCGTTGGTATTCCTGCCAACTGATGAGGGAATCGCCATTCTCTTGAACCGTATGACCACCCGCTTCGAGCGTGCGGGTTTCAGAAACAGGGCGAGTGTAATCGCGCCCATATTTGAGCATGTTATAGGCAATGTCTGCGTGAGCGTCAACTAGGAGAGTCATGGAGAATCCATTAAAAAAATTAAACACGAAGGTCACAAAGGGACTCAATTCCCTTTGTGTACTTTGTGTCCTTTGTGTTTAAAGACCTTTTGCAATATAGTCATGGGCATAATTGAAAAGCGCACCTTTCGGTGCGCTCTTTTGTTTTTTTATTCTTCGTCGCCGCCGAAGTCTTTCGTCAGCATCTTGAAATCTTTGTCGGCGAAGGCGGCAGAGTCTACTTTGCGCAGGCTCAAGCCAATGCGGTGCTGGTCGGGGTCGATGCGGATAATGCGCAGAGTCTTGACATCACCTTCGTGCAGAACTTCTTTGGGATGTTCAACACGGTTCTCGCTCAACTCGGAGATGTGGATGAGACCTTCGATATCACCTTCGAGACGGGCAAAGGCACCGAACT
>JAFLCF010000188.1 GCA_017303735.1 Anaerolineae bacterium | reverse complement strand
GTAGAAGTGGAATAAAATTCAGGAATGGCTATTAAGTCACATTAACCCTTAAAGGTAAAATGCACACAAAACGAAAATTCCGACTCGTCCTCTTCATATTTTTACCAGCCATCCTGCTTCTGCTTACAGCCCGCGTCATCCAGCAGGGACGCAATCCTGAGTCTCTGCCCACTGCCACGCCCATATCATTTTTGGATGCAGATTACAAAGTCACCATTCCCGATAAAGCACTACTCCAAAACTATCTCACCGTTTCGCTTGAGACCGACCCCGGCACAGCCTGCAAATTGACCTTCATCGCGCCATCGGGTGGAATGCACGAGATGGACACTGTCGCAGACGCAGGCGGTGTATGTGAATGGCGTTGGAAGCTCGAAGAGTCTTATGGCAAAGGTCACGGACGATTGATCTTCACGGTCAACGGAGTCAGCGACACGCATTTCATTGACATCCGCGCCGGGTTTTAAATAAGACCTTTGTCCAGCTTGTATTTCCACACTTCCCCATATAATGATAGAAAACAAAAAGGAGAGTCGTATGGATCAGGAACTAAAACTCAGGGATTATCCCATCATTGGTTGGATACTCGGTTTTATCGGCATCGGCTGGGGCGGATATTTGATCGTTATGAACCCCGAGGCGCGCGTCTCTGGTTTTTTCATGGCGGGTGGCGGCTTGCTTTTTCTTTTCCTCGGGTATGCGCTAACTGCCACCGCAGATAAACAAACCGGCATGCTCACCCTCAACTATCGCTCGATCTTCCTGCATTCGGTCAGAGAGATCCCTCTCAGCCAGATCGAATCCATTCGCGTCGACTCCTCTACCAGTCAGGGTAGGAAGCGCGGTTCTCGTTCCACCAACTACCGCGTCGAAGTCATCCTCAAAAGCGGCGAGCGGATTCCCTTCCGCACTTATTTCGACAACAATTTTATAAAGCATCAAAAATGGGCATCCAGCCTGCGCGAATTCCTCAACCTGCCCGAAGTCATGGATGAAACGCCCGTGGGCATGATCCGCGCCGCAAGCAAACTCGGCTCAGATGCCGCAAGACTGCAACAAGAAGCCTACACGGGTTCCAATACTGAAATGCGGGTCACAGACGGAGTCAACTGGCAGGTGCAATCATTTGGCATGGGCGCGTCACCCGGCACGCGTTGGTTTTCCCCCGATTTCAAAACCCAAAGCGGATTTCTCTTCCTCGCCCAAAAAGTCGCGGGACAATCCAGCACCGGATTTCTCGCCTCCCTCGGCAAAGCATTGTTCAAGCAATCCATTTCGATGTACGGATTCAGCGCCGACGAAACTCCCAACCTGCAAACAGCGGATAGCTACGCCTCTCTCTCCGCCGCGCTGGATCAACACTTCTCAGCCTTTACCAACACCCCAGCCGAAGCACAACAGATCCTCAACCCGTGGACCCAACAACCGCTGACAGCATGGGGAACAAAATACCCGCTGCAACAATTTCAATCGAGCGAGCGTTTCATACAGATCGTTGTGATGTACAGCCCCAAAGGAGTTTCCATCGCAACCCTCGGAATCCTCCCGCCAGATAAACTGGAAGAGATCACCCGCCTCGGCGTGGAACTTGTCAAATCAGTACGTTGACCCTATTAACATCATGAACATCAAAACAATGCACCGCGCTTTTTCTTTTTTGTTGACAACGATATTACTAACAAGCTGCACATCAACGTCCGCGCCCGCCATGCCAACGTCCACTCCATTGCCCGCGCCAACCTCCACGCCCGAACCGTTGACATTGGGAGCTGGCTTTCGATTTTCCACCTATGGCATTGGCAGTAATCCGGGTCCTGAATATTGGGCGTCTGTCGGGCAGGAAATGTCTGCAAAGTTCCCAGGTTCACACCCCGAAGCACTGTGGATCGTCGGCAATTTTATGGGCGCCGGGAAGACCTATCTCAGCTTCCATGCCGAGACAGATGACCCCAACATCACCTCGGGCTATGTGGATATGAACACACAAACCCTCGACCTTTTCAACCAGAATGGATTCAAGGTCTGGCTACAGGTCGAGCCGGGCAATGCAGACATGCTAACCCTGATTGACCTTGTGCTGAATCAATATAAACATCATCCCTCCGTCATCGGCTTTGGCGTGGATGTGGAATGGTACAAATCGGACGGCTCACCCGTTGGCACACCAATCACAGATGCCGAAGCACAAGCATGGGTCAACGCCATTCGCGCGCACAACCCAAATTACCGACTCTTCCTCAAACATTGGGAAACTGATTTCATGCCGCCTACCTATCGTGATGGGATCGTTTTCATCAACGACAGCCAGCAATTTGAATCCTTCGATCATCTCATGGAAGACTTTACTGCCTGGGGAGAATATTTTGCCCCCGCACCGGTCGGTTATCAATTCGGTTACCCCGCAGACCAAGCCTGGTGGCGAGAATTACAAGATCCGCCCGGCGAGATCGGCACCCAGCTGGTTGAAACCATCCCGAATACCACCTCGCTATTCTGGGTCGATTTCACCATTAAAGAAATTTTCCCACCATAGAGTTCAAAATAGCTTCAAGTTGGGACTCAGTCCTGACCGCCTCAGAGTCTGAGTCCCTGAGGGAGTGAGAAAATTGTTGATGCCTCCAAAAAATTCGGATATAATTTGTCTGAATTGATTATCCCTTTGTTTGGAGGAACCTATGTACACTCCGAAATCACTGCAATGGGACGATGCCCTAAACACCGGCAATGAAGCCATTGACAACCAACACAAATATCTTGTTGAAACGCTAAACTCGTTGGGTCAGGCGATCAACGAGGGACACGCCCTCGAGATCATTGCGAAAATTCTTGGGCAGTTACGATTTTATGCCGGATGGCATTTTGGGCGTGAAGAAGAATGTTTTGAAAGCTATCAATGCCCCGCTGCCGAGAAAAACCATAAGGCTCACGAAGCCTTTGTTATAAAATTCGACAAATATCATACGAAGTTTCGACAAGAAGGTGGAAGCATCGAAATGGCATTGAAGATCCATGAAGAAATTTCAGATTGGATCGTCAATCACATTATGATCGTTGACGGCGAGCTTTATCCCTGCATCCATAAACGCTCGAAACCAACCAAACAATAATCAACTTCTGCGTCCCAAATTAAATTAGTGGGGAATTATGGCTTTAACCGCCATACCTCTCACGATACAGCAAAATTGAAAAGATCAGCGCGGTCAACAAGCCAAGAATGGAAATGATCAGCCCGACAGTTGCCATACGCTTTCTTTCAGAACGTCTGCCAAGAATCCCAAAGACGATTCCCCCAATTCCAAATATCGTTCCCAATGCCGGGACCAAGCCCGCGCAAAAACTCAATACCCCCAACCCGGTAGATAAAAGAGCATAGAATTTATTCAGCCGTTCTTCAGGGTCAAGTGACGCGGGGTCTGTTTGCATGAGGTTTCTCCAAATAAATATTCCTGTTATGTCAGGGGCGAAACCCCTGACATAACAATAAAATAGTTTTACTCTTCCTCACCTGAAAGCAATTTGATTCGCTCCCACGGCTTGAGGCTTTCATCTTCCGCCAACAGACTCTTCAACTCGTACAACTCATCGCGCAGCGCCGCCGCTTTTTCGAATTCCAGGTTCTTCGCGGCTTCCTTCATTTGCTTTTCCATTTCATGCATCACCTGACGCAACTCGTTGCGCGGCATATCGCCCTTGCCCTTGACCTTGTATTCGCCCTTCATCTCACCCACTGCCTTCGCAGACATCTCCTCGGTCAGGTCGTGGATCGCCTTAGAGATGCTAAACGGCACAATGCCTTTTTCTTCGTTGTATTTCATTTGCTTGGCACGGCGGCGATTGGTCTCGTCGATGGCGCGTTTCATCGAATCGGTCATACGGTCGGCGTACATGATGACACGTCCATTCACGTTACGAGCCGCGCGCCCAATGGTTTGGATCAGTGCCGTATCTGAGCGCAGGAAACCTTCCTTGTCCGCATCCAAGATCGCAACCAGCGAGACTTCAGGCAAGTCCAAGCCTTCGCGCAAAAGGTTGATGCCAACTAGCACGTCAAAGTTGCCAAGGCGCAGATCGCGCAAAATGGCTACACGCTCTAACGTCTCCACCTCGGAATGCAGGTAATTGACCTTGATTCCCAACTCTTTCATGTACTTGGTCAGGTCTTCGGACATGCGTTTGGTTAAGGTTGTGACGAGGATGCGCTCGCCTCTTTCTACCCGCTGCTTGATCTCTCCGACCAGGTCATCCACCTGCCCCTTGACCGGGCGCACTACCACCTCAGGGTCTATCAACCCCGTCGGGCGGATGATCTGCTCGACCACCTGCTCGGCATGTTCCATCTCATAAGCAGACGGGGTCGCCGATGTATAAATCGTAGCGCCCATCACCTGCTCAAATTCATCAAACTTAAGCGGACGATTATCCATTGCAGATGGTAAGCGAAAGCCGTACTCGACCAAAGTTTCTTTGCGGGCACGGTCGCCGTTATACATGCCGCGGATCTGCGGCACGGTCATATGACTCTCATCAATGACGAGCAAATAATCACTGGGCAAAAAGTCGATCATCGTCCACGGGTGAGAGCCGGGCGGACGCCCATCCAATTGACGTGAGTAATTCTCGATGCCGGAGCAATAGCCCACCTCTTTCAACATCTCCAGGTCATAGCGGGTGCGCTGTTCAATGCGCTGCGCTTCAAGAAATTTCCCCTGGCTTTTATACAAGGCAAGCCGCTCTTCCAACTCTAATTCGATATTCTTGATCGATTCTTTCAGACGTTCCTGATCGGTCAGGAATTGTTTGGCGGGGTAGATCGAAATCTCATTCGGCTCTTCAAAAATCTCACCGGTCACCGGGCTGAACTGCATAATGCGTTCGACTTCATCGCCAAAGAAGGTGATCTTATAGCCCTTTTTATCTTCATAGGCAGGGATGATCTCCAGCGTATCACCTCGCACGCGGAAGGTGCCCGGGCGCAGTTCCATGTCGTTGCGCTGATACTGACTCTCGATCAGTTGACGCAGCAATGCATTGCGACGATAGATCTCGCCGGTCTTGAAGGTGACTGTCCCTTTGCCGAATTCTTCCGGCGAACCCAAGCCATAGATGCACGACACCGAAGCGACGATGATCACATCGCGGCGGGAGATCAATGCCGTGGTTGCCGCAAGGCGCATACGCTCGATCTCTTCGTTGATCTGGGTCTCTTTTTCAATGAACAGGTCATGCCGGGGCACATAGGCTTCGGGCTGGTAGTAATCGTAGTAAGAGACGAAATACGAAACGGCATTTTCAGGGAAGAATTCTTTGAACTCGGCATAAAGCTGTGCCGCCAGGGTCTTGTTATGTGCCATGATGAGCGCCGGTTTCTGCAATTGCTGAATGACCGAAGCGATGGTGAAGGTCTTGCCGGTGCCTGTGGCACCCAGCAGAACCTGATGCTTAAGACCACGATTCACACCATCCACAAGTCCGCGGATGGCTTCGGGCTGGTCGCCCATGGGGATAAAGGGAGCTTGAAGTTTGAAATCCATTTTTACTCTGAGGTGTCACATTAGGGGAACGTGTGTTCTATTTTACACCAACAAGGTCAAGGCGTGGGAAAGTTTATAGAAAAGGGAGAGTCCGATTCCGTGGGCTTAGCCACAGAGTCCACAGAGACCTTTGAGTTTTTTCTCAGAGAACTCAGTGATCTCTGTGGCAAAGGAAGTTTTAGTTTAGCTCATTCTTTTAGACACTCCCTGAGAAAACAGAAACAACTCCAAATCAGAAAAGAGGCGGGAATTTTGTCGAGGGTATAATCACGGACGTTATGAAGAACATCCGCTCAATGCTTGCCAATATCAAGTTCAATGAAAATCTGACGCCCATCGCCTTCTTACTGGTTGCCATTGCCGGGTTCGGCTTGCTTGCGAATCGGCTTGGATATTATCAGGACGACTGGCCCTACATTTTTTACGCCTTCAACAAAGGCATTCCCAGTGTGGCGACGGGGCTGTATTACGACAGCCGCCCAAATGCGGCATGGATGTATATCGGTTTATTCAACCTATTGGGGTTCAACCCGCTGGCTTGGCATATCACAGCGTTGATCGCGCGCTGGCTGACTGCCACAAGTTTTTGGTATTTCCTCAAACGTTTATGGCCCGCCCACACGCGCGAAGTGACCCTGGCTTCGTTTATTTTTCTGGTTCATCCATTCTTTTTGATTCAATCCTATGCCGTCAACTCGATGCTTTACTGGGGCGGATTTTTATTCTTCGCCCTGAGCCTATACCTCATGGCGCGCGTTGTGACAGAGGGTAAATATCGCATCCCACTTACGATCCTTGCCGTCTTCCTCGAAGGCTTGCATCTCTTCACCAGTGAATATTTCGTCGGCATGGTACTCATTCGTCCGGTGATTCTGTTCTGGTTATTAAGCGAACAAGTCACTGAGCTGCGCACGCGCATTACAAAAACAATCGCGAACTGGATTCCATATCTAGCCGCGCTTGCCGCATACGTTATCTGGCGTATGTTCCTCTACATCCCTCCGCCCATCGGCGACCGGAATACGCCGAAAATCCTTTTTGCCCTGCTTGAGAATCCGCTCGATACGATCTGGTATCTCATTCGCATTGCCTTGCAAGACTCGGTCATCGTTACCTTTACCAGTTGGTATCGCACACTCGTCCCTGAACTATTTTCCTTTGCAACCATCTTCAATTGGTTTGTTCTCCTTATCGCAGTCTGGGCATTCCTGGCTACATTTATTTATCTGACGAAAATCTTCGCCGCCGATTCGACAACCAAACCGCGCTGGCTCGCCTCTCCCTTAACCCTGGGCTTGCTCATTGTTTTCCTGGGCATGGCACCTCTCTGGATCATTGGGCAGGACATCGTCACCCATAAGAATGAATTTGCCGGTTCGCGGTTTGGAATTGGTGCAACCCTGGGCGCATCGTTAATTCTGGCGGTCATCATCGAGAATGTGTTGGATGATGTAAAAAAGAAGATTGCCGTAGTTTCATTGTGTGTTGCTTTGGCAGTCAGTATGCACATGACCATTGAAAAAGATTTCGCTTATTCGTGGGAAAAACAAGAACGCCTCGCCCGTGAGTTGCTTTGGCGTGTGCCCAACCTCGAACCCGGCACCGCTATCGTGACCGATGAGGAAATTCTCGGCTATATGGGCAGTTACTCGGTCTCGTATTCGCTCATCACCACCTACCAGCCCGGTGACGTTTCGACACCGCCCTACTGGTATTTTCCCTTCTATTACACCAACCCGAATGTGAATGACTTCCTCACAGGGATTCCGCTTGAGGGCAGTAAGTTGACGATGGATTTCAAAGGCAGCAGCCAGCAGATGATCCTGCTTTCGTTCAACCCCGAGATGCAGCGCTGTTTGTGGGTGCTGCAACCGCAGGATGTCAGCTTACGCCTTGTCAACAACGATATGCGTCAACTCGCCGCCGGGTCGGATATTGAACTGATCAAACAACCCGAAGGTGACGATCCGACTCCGCCCGAAGCTTTGTATGGAGAGACAGACACTCAAACCTGGTGCTACTATTTTGAAAAAGCCGACCTTGCGCGGCAGTATGGTCAATGGGATGAGATCGTGCGTTTATGGGACGAAGCGCAAGCGGTTGGCGAGCGTCCTGATAACGGCTTTGAATATATTCCCTTCATTGAAGGCTGGGGGCATACTGGCAATTGGGAACAAGTGAAAGAGACGACCAAATTCGCCAAGCGCATTTCAGCCGGTTTGGAACCCAGCCTGTGCAGTGCCATGGACCGTCTTGCCGAAAATACACCCGCGTCTCAAGAGAAGGATGAGACGATTAAAAGTTTGAAAGAAGATTTGGATTGTGGTGCGTATCAATAAAAGAAGAAGTGACGGTCATGGCGCTGCGGCGCCATGACCGTCACTTGATTTAACTCTCGGGGCAGAAAATTTATCAGAAAACCGAATCAAGCGTCGGCTGGTTACGGAACCGGAGAAGCGGGGAAGGTTCCGGGTGGGGCGTAAAAGTCGCCGGGGTTGATTCCGGGGGTGATGGCATCGCCGGTCACATTGACGGGGATCAGGCTGTGATCGCTG
>JAFLCF010000187.1:7495-8168 GCA_017303735.1 Anaerolineae bacterium | reverse complement strand
AATCGTCTGCTCTGCCGCCCAAATCTGTACCCAGCCCTGATGAAATGAATCAAAGTTATAGGTGCGGGTGATATGTCGATGCAATGAAACTGAGTTGAACTGTGTCAGAATGGCAATTTTGTAGATCTCTGAATTAATACAATTACTGATGGGAATATCGATGAGACGGTATTTTCCTGCAATAGGCACAGCAGGCTTGGATCTCATTTGCGTGAGCGGATACAAACGCGCTCCGCGTCCTCCCCCGAGGATCACAGCCAAAACTTCATTGTACGACGGCATAAAAAGCCTCCCGGTACAGCTAAGATGTTCGTGCTATGAAGCTATTTTACTTTACACCCTTCATCTTGCGAAGGCGATGAAAAACATACACGATCGGGTAGGCAAGCAAAATGAGAAGGTCAAAGAGGACAAAGAATAGCGAGAGTTTCATGGCGTTTTCTCCTTACGAAACCATCCATCATGGGTAATTCATATACGAACGAACTTATAAGTCGTTTCCATTCTACAGGTCGCTTATGAACAGGTCAACCTTATGGAGAGTGGCATATATAAAAATCAAACGTCCTCCAATTCTGGAGGACGTGGCGTACCCCTGCGGTATAATTTGCAGGCAAAGTTAGTGCCGAAGGAGGGAATCGAACCCTCATTCCCGGAGGGAACACGATTTTGA
>JAFLCF010000187.1:0-7416 GCA_017303735.1 Anaerolineae bacterium | reverse complement strand
CCCAACGACAAGGTCAAGACGCACTTGCAAAAATAAGGAAAAGATGAAGCTAGGAATTATAGGACTCCCCCAATCAGGCAAGACCACCATCTTCAACGCCATCACCCGCGGCAACGCCCCCACCACTGCATCTGCAGGTCGCATTGAAGTCCACCAGTCAGTCGTGGATGTACCCGACCCACGCGTGGACCTGCTCTCGAAAATGTTCAATCCGCGCAAGACGATCTACTCGAAGGTAACCTATGCCGACATCGCCGGTTTGGATAGCGGCTCTGCCAAGAGCGGCATCTCGGGTCAATTGTTAAACGTCATCAATCAGATGGATGCGCTTATTTTGGTTGTGCGTGCCTTTGATAACGACAACGTGGCGCATCCCAACGGCAGCATCAATCCGCTGCGCGATGTGGATACGATGACCAGCGAATTACTCTTGAATGACCTGATCGCCGTCGAACGCAAGTTGGAACGCCTTGTAGATGAACGCAAAAAAGGCGGCACCGACAAGGCGCTCAACGCCCGCCAAACCGAATTGTTCGAAAAACTTCATGCCGCCCTTTCAGACAATAAACCTTTGCGTGATCTCGAGTACACGCCTGAAGAAGTCAAAGAACTTTCGAGTTTTGGATTGCTAACCCGCAAACGCCTACTGACCGTATTCAACCTGGGAGAAGGACAAGCGGCTCCCGACTCCTCCGGGCTGGATCATCCCTCCCTGGCTTTGATGGGCAAACTGGAAATGGAGATCGCCCAACTCTCGGCTGAAGATGCCGCCGTCTTTATGGAAGAATATGGCATTAAAGAACTCAGCTTGAACCGTATGATCAATGTATCGTACGAATTGTTAAGAGAACAGACCTTCTTCACCGTTGGCGAAGATGAAGTCCGTGCGTGGACGACGCACCGTGGAGCCACGGCACAAGAAGCTGCTGGCGAGATCCACACCGATCTTTCGCGTGGATTCGTTCGCGCCGAGGTGGTGGCCTATGAAGACCTCACCAGCCTCGGGTCGATGAATGAAGCGAAAGCCAAAGGCAAATTCCGGCTTGAAGGCAAGGAATATATCGTCAAAGATGGCGATATCATGCACGTCCGGTCCAGTTTGTAGAAAATGCTACTGGAGAACGGTTTGATAATTTTCTGTTTGTGATAAAACGTAGGGGCACAGCAATGCTGCGCCCCTACAATAATGAACAAGGAGACATCATGGCATACAAACTTTCCAAATGGGACCTTTCCCAACTGTACAGCGGCTACGACAGCCCTGAACTTGAAAACGCTTTTGACATGATCGAAGAGCAGGTGGCGTCTTTCGAAGGGGTGAGAAATAAACTGACGCCAGATATTTCCACCGAACAATTTATGGACGTGATGAAAGCCGACGAAACCTCGACCCGCATTGCGAATAAACTTTATTCGTTTGCAGGCTTGTCTTTCACGGCAGATACACAAGACCAGAAAGCACAAGCCTTGCAGGCACGCGTGATGCAGTTCCTCGCCGAGAATCAGAACCGCACCTTGTTCTTCAGCTTGTGGTGGAAGGAACTCGACGATGCCAACGCCAAACGACTGATGGATGCCTCGGGTGATTATCGCTATTACCTCGAAGCCATGCGTTTGTACAAACCGCACACCTTGAGCGAAGCCGAAGAGAAGATCATCAACCTCAAGAATGTGACCGGCGTGAGTGCGCTTGGCAACCTGTACGACTCTATTACAAGCCGTTACGCTTTTAAAATGAAAGTGGGCGGCAAGGAAAAAGAAATGACAGCGGGCGAGTTGTATTCGTACCGTTACAGCACAGACCCGGCTGTGCGTGCCGCCAGTTATCAATCGCAATTCAAGGTGTTGGCAGCAGATGGCAATATTCTTGGGCAGATCTACCAGACCATTTTGCGCGACTGGCACAGTGAAAACATCAACCTGCGCAAGTTCAAGAATTCGATCGCACCGCGCAACTTGAGCAACGATGTCCCCGACGAAGCCGTGGAGGCTTTGTTGAGCGTGGCGCGCAAGAATGTGGGCATCTTCCAGCGCTACTTCAAGATGAAAGCCAAGCACCTCGGCATGAAGAAGATCCGCCGTTACGATATTTATGCGCCGCTGGCGGCTTCAAAGAAGACCTACGAGTGGGACACCGCCGTCAACATGGTCTTGGATGCGTTCCAAGGCTTTTCGCCCAAAGTAGCCGAATTGGCAAAACGCGTTTTTGACCAGAACCGCATCGACAGCGAAGTCCGCAAGGGCAAACGCGGCGGCGCGTTCTGCTGGGGCTTTTTACCCGAAGAGACCCCTTATGTGTTGGTGAATTATCAGGGCAACAGCCGTGAAGTCGCCACACTGGCACATGAACTTGGTCACGCCATTCATGCTATGTTGGCGGAACATCACAGCACCTACACCTTCCACTCGTCATTGCCTCTGGCAGAGACTGCCTCCACGTTTGCAGAGATGGTCTTGATCGACAAGTTGCTGACCGAAGAAAAAGACGAGTCCGTGCGCCGTGACATCCTCTTCAAACAAATGGATGATGCCTACGCCACGATCATGCGCCAATCCTATTTCGCATTGTTTGAGAAGACCGCACATGAGCTGACCCAGAAGAACGCTTCAGTCGATGATCTTGCCAATGCCTACCTCGAGAACCTCAAAGAACAATTCGGTGACTCACTTGAGTTGAGCGACGAATTCAAATGGGAATGGGTGGGCATCCCGCACATTTACCAGACTCCTTTCTATGTGTATGCTTATGCCTTTGGACAATTGCTGGTGTTGGCACTCTATCAGCAATTCAAAGCGGAAGGTGAATCGTTCAAGCCGAAGTATCTCAAGATCCTTTCGGCGGGCGGCTCTGAATCACCCGAGCGGATTCTCAGTGAAGCTGGAATTAACATCCGCGACGCGAAGTTCTGGCAGGGCGGCTTCGACGTGCTAGAGAAACTGGTCAGCGAGTTGGAGAAATTACCGGTTGAAAAAGCGAAGCGTGATGCGAAATCCGTAAAAAGCAAGGCAACAAAACCTGCAAAGAAAGCAGCCGTCAAAAAAGTTGTCGCTAAGAAGAAAGCGCCTGCGAAGAAGGTTGCGAAGGCGAAGAAGAAAAAGTAACAAGTGATGAGTAACGAAAAAGAAGACCTGGTGATGAGCCGGGTCTTCTTTTTCGTGAATGTAGGTCCCGCTTGAAGCGTGACATGTTATAAATCAAAAGCATGGCGGGCTAAAAGACCGCCCTACTTCACCGTCACTTGAATGACTGCCGTATCCACTACCTGATCGGTGCGGACGACGATCAACTGCACGGCATACAAGCCGCTCAGTCCGGTCGTATCCCACTCGGCGAGCAGACCGCCATCTACGCGGGTGTAATTATCTTCACCCAACTGAATCCATTCTTGTGGATTCAAGCCCTTGCCCACCTGCACACGGTAATACATAAAATCATCGCCTGTTGCCGCGCCGAGGATGAGCACCTTGCCGTCCACATCGGCGAATAATTGCGGAGCAGTGATATTGGCAATCGGGTTGATCGGCGGCGACTGAATGGCATCGTACGAAGTGGGTGGAATCGACAAGCCTTCGCTCAACGCCCATTCACGTGCTTCATCAGGGAAGATCATGTACACGCGCGTATCCACCAATTCAGGTGGGGTAAAGACCGTGGCAAGCAAACCCGTCTCACGATTGATAGAATATTCGCGGAAAAGAGTGTCCGCCTGGGTTGGCTCACTGCCGTTCAAAAATATTTCCGTCACCAAATTCGGACATTCGCGCGTCGGCAGCATGCCCGATGGGTCACAGACCGTTATCGGCGTAATGCCCTGCGGCGCAGACCAGCCGTCATTGGGTTTGTTCGCCGATGCCGTTTGCATCAATGCATTCCACAAAGAAGCGGGGTATCGCGGCGTAATGATATCCGTTTCGCCGCGCACACCCGACCAGACCGCGATCGAAATGTAGGGCGTATACCCGACCACCCACGCATCTTTTCCATCCACGGTCTGCCCCGGCTTCACACCAGCAGGTCTGCCGATCTCCAACACGTTCTGCCTGCCCCAGGTATCCCACCGTGCAGGTTCATCGCTCAGAACATTCGTCATCAGATATGCCATTGCAGGAGTCACAACCGTTTGCGCTTCAGGCACCGACCAGTCAAGCAACACACCACGGTCAATCCCTTCAACGCGCAACACTGTGGCGGGTGTAAATTCGTCGTTCACATATTGCCCGAACTTCACACCTTGAGTCCCAAAGACGCCATATGCACTTGCAAGATCAAGCATGCTGACGCTTTCATTGATATCCAAGCCAAACGACGATGCGATCTTCGCTACATTCTCAATTCCCATTTGCGTTCGCAGCGCCGCCGCTGGAACTTGAACATCGTTCGCCAATGCCATACGCAGACGCATCGCGCCATGATAGTCACCGTCAAAGTTTTGGATGGACTCTTCGGATGGAATATCCCACGTTAGTGTGGCTGGACTTAATCCACGGGTGAAGCCGGTCAAGTAGACAAACGCATCCAAGCTGGACCCGGAACTGTGTGCGCTGACCAGAGGCGTTTCTACGCCTTGAATCGTCTCTCCCACCATGGCAAGCACCTGCCCCGTGTTCGAGTCGAGGATGATGGCACTGGCAGATGAATCAGGATATGTATTTGCAGGTGGAAGAGAAGGCAAAATGCGTGCGGCTTCGCAATCAGTAGCAGGGTCGGGCAAGCCGGAGAGACGCACAGCATAGACTTCGGTGACACAAGCGGCTTCTTTTTGCAGTTCATAATCCAGAGTGGAGATGACGATGATGCCGCCGCGTTCGATGCGCTCGCGGGGAATCTGCGAATCGATCTGGGCGAGGAGTAAATTCAGAAACGCTGGAGCCACTTCGGGCGCGGAAAGAGGCGACGTTGCGAAGATGGGAGTCTCTGCCAGCGCCGCGGATGATTCTTCGGGAGAGACAAGTCCGAGGTCGTTCATCACATACAGCACTTCACGCCCGCGTTGAATGGCAACTTGCGGAGCATCAAGCGGATTGAGCGCGGGCGTCTCGCTGACTGCTGCGAGAATGGCGGATTCGGCGAGGGTTAGTTCGTCGACGGGTTTGCCAAAATATAATTGCGCAGCGGCATCGACGCCATAGGCATAATTGCCGAAGTTGGCGCTGTTGAGATACCACTCCATGATCTGAGTGCGTCCGAATTGCGCAGTGATCTGCGCGGCAAGCAGGCGCTCACGAATGGCGCGATTCAATGAAGGCGGCTCGGCGTAGAGCATAAGCGAGCTGACAAGTTTTTGCGCGAGGGTGGGATGAGACTCGAAATTATTCAAGCCTGCGAGAGAGTAGCCGGAATGACTTTCGAATTGCGGGTCGGCGGCGGCAATGATGGCGTTGACAAGTTCATCTGGAATATGTTGTGCATTCTGTTCGCTGATGGGAATGTATCGGCGCGGTGACTCGCTCGGGGCGAAGGTGACGAGCAGTTGCAGACCCGTGCGGTCGTAGATGCGTGTGGGTTGAAGCAACAAGCCATCTGGCGGGTTGAGCAGGCGCGGGAGGATATCGGTTGAGGGCAGGTTACGGGTTAGGTCAGCATAGGCGAAGGCGCTAAGGATGATGAGCAGACCCAACCCAATCGAAAGGATCAGCCCGACACTTAAGATTGCGCCGCGGGAACGGTTTTCGTTTCGTCTTTGTTTTTCAAGCCTGCGCTCGCGCCGCACACGAAGAACGGGAAGGGTGGATGGCATGGATTGAATTGTAAAGGCTTGCCCTGAGTGGTGCAACCGTATCGAAGGGAGTAAATTGGGAAATGGGAGAGTGGAGAAATGTTGACGGTAGTAATCGCTGAGTCTTCAGTAGGGGCGACCCATCAAATTCTTATGAGGCATCGTTGCGCAAAGGGAGGGTCGCCCTTTGAATAGGCGGCATTCTTGTCAGGGGCAACCCTCCCTTTCTGGTTGAATGCCTTGCAAAGCCTGGACGGGTTGCCCCTACTACGTAACGTGACCTACACATTCGTCCGTGCCACACTGCGCATGGCAGCGACTTGACGCAGGTGATCCACTTCATGCGCGAGCAGGAGCAATACCCAGGTTTTATACGTACAGACGCCAAAGATTGAATTCGTCACAGCTTTTTCAGGGTCGTGAGAATTGCGTGTGCCTTCAATGGCGGTGTGGATCTGCTCAGTGGCAAACTGCAAATTTTTGCGCAACTGCTCGGCGGGGATATCTTGTTTCGCACCTTCGCCGAGTCCGCGCGCGGCTTCGACAACATGCGGCAACTGGCTGGTGGCAATATCCAGCAGGGTGTTGAGATAAAAGCCCTGCGAATAGACTAAATGTGTAATCGACTCGCTGATCGACCAAAAGGGATGGACGTCTGACGCGAACGCAACTTGAGAGTCGTTCAACCCATCCAGTAATTCCTGTGTACGGGAACGGGTGGAAAAGAAGGTCTCAATGAACTCATCCAATGAATACTGGTTGGAAGCCTCCAACCAGGTGATCTGTTTGGTGAAAGCGGAAAGGACCAGGGGATTTAATTCATTTGAGGAAATCATAAGCAGGATTTTATCTCAATTTTTTCATTGCAGTACCATGGTACTGCATGCGGCGGGAACTTTCTACAGGGCTTAATCGTTCTAAATGGGCAAATGAAAAGAGGACTTTATGAAACTTACGACCAACAACATCATTATTATTTTTGGCAGTCTGATCCTGTGCATGCTGGCGATCATCCCCATCAGCGTGTTTGCCATGCCTTTATTGGAAACAGACCGAACGGAGTCTGACCCGCAAGCCACCCTGCAAGCAATGGTGACCCAGACCGTCGTCGCGCTGACTCTCCAAGCCCCGACGCAAACCCCGCCTCCTCCCACGGCGACGCCTGTTCCTGCCACGAATACCCCTGTGCCCACCGCGACAGCGACGGCACTTCCCGTCACCTACTGTGACTGGATGGCATTCGTCTCAGACATTACGGTCTCCGATGGCACGAGCTTCCAACCCGGCGAGACCTTCGTCAAGACCTGGCGCATTAAGAATCGCGGCACCTGTACCTGGACGCCCGATTACACCCTTGCCTTCAACGGCGGCGACCAGTTGGGTGTCACTACATCTGTGCGCTTGCCCGGTTACGTGTCTCCTGGTCAGTACATCGACGTATCCGTCACCTTCACTGCGCCGAACACTCCCGGCTCCTATAAAGGCTACTGGATCATGCGCAACACGGCGGGTGCTCTCTTCGGCACCAGTGACAAAGCGAACACCCCGATCTACGTAGACATCCGCGTGCGCCAAAGCGATCCGCTCCCGCATGGAACGGTTAGTGGTAACTTGTGCTACCCAAGCGAATTCAACCCGCCCATGACCCTCTACATTGAGAATGCTCATACGGGCGACCGCATCCAATTTGCAATCGCGG
>JAFLCF010000186.1 GCA_017303735.1 Anaerolineae bacterium | reverse complement strand
GCTTGTACCGCCGCTTCGATATCTTCCGGCGTCCCACGCGGGACACTGTCTATGATCTCTTCGGTGGCAGGGTTCTGAACTTCAATGGCTTCTTTGGCTTGTCCATTTGTAAATTTGCCGTTGATGAACATCTGGCGCATGGGGTGACTCCTTTGAAATTAAATAATGACGATGGACGATAGACCATTGACTATAAAAATCAGCCATGCGTTCCATCGTCCATCGTCTGTGGTCTATCGTCTACTTTCCACTGTCCGGCATCTGCGACTCTTCGATCAAATCCTTCGGTGTCGCCGCGCCGCAACTCGGGCAGACATAATTAAATTCGACGGGCACATACGACCTTGTGCAGAATGGACAGGTGACCGGCATGGGTTCCTTCGGAACTTCCTTCACCACTTCCTTGGTCACTTCGCGGGTTTCCACACGAGTCCCGCCCATGCCGCCGATGAAGACTGGACCGCCCGAATGATAATGTCCGCCAGAGGAGGAGGACCCACCGCCTGAGGAAGAGTCTTTACTCGCCAGCCCGCCTGCAAGCGCACTACCAAACAAGCCGCGTGCCGAAGAATCTCCCTTCGATGAACTTGATTTGGAACGAGAAGAGGACTTGTTAGAGGAACTCGACCCGCCGCCTTTCATATTCCCAAGCACAAGGAATAAGACCGCCACGATCACTACCGCCGCCAGGGTGACAAAGACAATGATCGCCGTTAAACGAATGGCACGCGGGATGTTGTATAACTCGTAGCCATAACTAAAAAGAAAAACGCCGCCTACATAAAATGGCGAGAGGATGCCCATCAACACCAACCCAAGGTTCTGGTCGAGCGATTCTTCAAGGAAGGTCAAATAGCCGATGAAGACGATCAATGCCAGCACTGCCAGCGCGATCAACCCGCCTGGGATGAGAATGTGTAATGGCTTGCCCGGCTTTTCATCATCGTGGTCATAATCCACCACTTCATGCGTTTTCGCGCGCACCTGCCGCGCTTTATATTCGGATGTAGCCATTCATACTCCTTTGCTTTACTTACTCAAATCCTTTGCCATCGATTCCATCTGGGCGAGGATCGCCGCCACCTGTCCGCTGGGCACGTTGACGCGGTACATGTGCGCAAACCCGTCACCCAACATTACTTTAATTGTACGCCAGGACCCCAGCGGAGGTTGCAACTCCCCTTCAGAGATCAGGTCTACGGCTTGTTTCCATTGAGGGTGAGTCGTCTCGTAGTCGCCGAGCAGGCTCAGGCTTGAGTCGCGAAGCGGAAAGTTATGAGTCGCCTCCACCCAGCGGGCATCCTGTTCGTTATCCAACAACCAGCGAGAGAACAGCCAGGCAGCCAGTTGTTCTTCATCATTAGACTTCATCACAATGTACGACGAACCATAGATGGCAAGTGTGCCGTTATCTTCATTGGGGAAGGGCTGCACGCTCCAGGTATCGCGGTTGTCGACGCTGGCAAAGGCGCGGGTCACGCTGGGCAGGTCTTGCAGACTCACGGTGATGAACATGGCTTCGCGATTCGCAAATGATGCAATCGGGTCTACTGCACCCTGCCAGGCGCAATTGGACTCGGAAAGCTCACGAAGGAATTTGAATGTATCGATATTTTCAGGCGTGAGGAAGCGGTAATTGCCTTCTTCCAAAACGCCGCCATTAAAGGAAAGCAGCCATGCATAGGCAGTCATCGGTTCGGTATCCACGATCCAACCGCCCATGGCATCGTTCTCGGCAAATTCATCTTTCTTCATTGAATCATGCGCGCGGCATGCTTGTTTGCGGAAGTCATCCGCTGAAGCAGGCGCAGCGTTGATGTTCAATTCATCTGCCCAGGTTTCGTTCCATAGCATCACTTGTGCTGTGCGTTGCGCCGGAACCGCCACACGAACACTGCCAGCGAGGTCTTGATTCCAAAACGCATACGGAATATCGCTCGCGTCGAGTCCATACAGCGGGTCTTCAACATACTCCGTTAGGTCGGTGGAAACGCCGTTCGAAAACCATTCCTGTGCATGTTCGGGCAAAGCAATCACAAGGTTGGGTCTGCCTTCGGTCGGTAATGATGCTTTTGTCGTTTCATATAGATTCGTAAAGTTGATCTGACTCTGCGCCGCGACCTTAATACCCCATTCATTGCTCGCGTTGAATTCATTGACGAAGGTCTCAAAGAGACTCTGCTCGACTCCGTTCCATGGCGTCCAGACAGTGATCTCCAACCCGCGCAACGCCTCTATATCGACCTCGAACCTGCTTGCTGCTTCTTCAACAGGTTCTTCCGTTGGAGCCGCTTCGGTAGATTGCTCGCTTGAGCCTTCTTCGGTGGGTACGGCGGTTGTTTCACCTGCTCCGCAGGCAGAGAGAAGAATGGATAAGGTTATAAAAAGTGGAAATATTTTTTTCATGGATTAAGGAGCCAGCAGCATGAACGGAACGGGAGTAAGTACCAGAATAAAAACTACGATCATCGCATACGCAATCGTGCGGCGGACGGGGTCCAGCTCGGTGATTTGGTCCATCGGCTGTGCATTGACACGCCCCAGCCAGAAGAGCAGAGCCGCCCACAGCCACCATCCACTCCAGAAGAAGCCGAGGATGACGAGCAGACCGACAATATAAGGAAAGGCTTTCTTTGCCTTCTCACCGAACAGCGAGTAGACTACGTGCCCGCCATCGAGAGTTCCAGCAGGGATGAGGTTGAGCGCGGTGACGAGAATCCCTGCCCAGCCTGCAAATGCGACCGGATGAATGAACACATCCAAGCCGCCAAAGGGGACAGGGCGACCGGTGAAAAAATATTGCAGCCAATACAAAATCCCTTGCGGTTCAACCGGGGCGGGCAATAACTGTCCGAACACAATGAACTTTGCAAGCAGATAAATCAGCGAGTTGCCTTCGAGAAAGCCATTCGGGTTCGGGTCAATGGTGCCCAGGGTAGAGAGGGTTAATCCATATAGCAGAACGGGGATGGCAACGATCAACCCGGCAATGGGACCAGCCACGCCGATATCAAAAAGAACGCGTTTGTTCTTCGGTATGCCGCGCATGATGATCGCCGCGCCCATCGTCCCTAAGGGGCTGAATGGGAAGGGGATGAAATACGGCAGGGTAGCTGGAGTCTTGTGATGGCGGCTCATGAAGTAATGACCGAGTTCATGCGCCAGTAATATTCCCAACAGGCTGAGCGCGAAGGGCCAGCCGGTGAAAATGTTTTTTACGATCAGGGTCATTTGCCCCAGAAAATCTTGGGGAATGGGACCTTCGATCTGCACGCCTGCCATCATCACGCTGAATACGGTCAACGCGAAGAGCAGGATGTTGGTGGAAACATCCTCGGGTTTGGGGTCGGGTTGTTTGGGGGCGAGGTAAATGACCTGCCGACCGTCTTCGAGGCGGAAGTGGGGGGAGATGCGGTATGGGTCCAATGACTCAGCTAAAACGTCGTAGGCTGAGGCGGTATCTTCATCCAGAAATTGACCGCGATAACGCATCAAAAAGCCGGGTTGTTGTTGCGGGTTTAAACTTGTGACATCTTCAATGCGAAAGACGCGAGCAACAAGGCGATTTAAGATTTCAGGTTCGGGGATTGACATTCTCTCTCTCCAAAAAAGACTTTGGAAGTCTTCAAAAGTTCAGGACTTCCAAAGTCTCAAAATAGGCGGGAGTGGATGGGAGTCGAACCCACCGCGACCCGCAACGCGACCCGCCACAGGTTTTGAAGACCAGGAAGCCCACCGGGACCTAACCACTCCCGCTGGCAAGGATACCCGAGAGAAGTGTGATTGGCAAGTTGGATGTTAAGAATGGCTTAGAGAGATGTTCTTTGAATCTTTTTGTACACGGATGGCACGGATTCAACGGAACCATCGCGAAAAATTATTTCAATGAATCTGATCTTTTCCGTGTACTAAAAATACTAAAGTTGATAGCCTTCGACGATGGGTTGAACCGTATCGGGTGCGAAGATAAAAAGCGAAACGATAGCGATCAGCATGCAGAGCATACACAAAAAGATAAAGCCGCCGCTTACGATGCCCATCCATGCCCACGGTTTGCCGCTTTCATTATTCTTGCGAATGGTATTCAGTGAGATCGCGCCATAGATCAGTGCCAGCAGCCCCAATACAAATGTTGTTGGGAAACAAATAAAGCCGGTAAAAGGAAGCGGTACCATGCCTCCGCACAGGGTAAGCATGGTGAGGATGCCGAGGATGAGGCTGATGATGGAATGTTTGTTTGTGGGTGGGGAATTGGGAGACAGTGAAGAGTAGATGGGTTCGTTTGAGTTCATAGTCTTTTTATAGAGGTTGGAAACATATCACAATGCTTTGATTATAAAAGAGAGAGCCGCCACTTAAATGGCGGACGTCTCATAAAACTGTTAGGATAAGAAAATTTAAGGATTAACTCGTTCGGTCTGTAGATTACATTTGTAGCAAGTTGAAAGTTCTCTTCTGATTTGCCGAAGAGAACAGAATAATTTCACTTAGAGATTTCACCAATTGCGAGGAGAATTGATAATAACTCCCTTTCTAAGGTCGGTTTTAAATCTTTGTAATCATCCCAATAGTTCCATTTATGAGTAGATAAATCGAAATGCCGCTCAGTTCCTTTTTTTGCAAGGATAATTACAGGTTTGGCTCTAGAATGGGCATATCCAACCTCATAATAACAATTAGGTCTTGATCCAGTTAAGTCTGCTATTACGAACCTTGAACGATTTATTCCATCAAGAATTGCATCAGTAATAGTTCCGGTGTGTGATATTTCATCTGCTCGCAATATTTTGAATTGATATTTTTCTACTAAAGGTTTAATAACAAAAGAATAATTATGGTCAACTTCGGGATCGTCAAACTTACAGATAAAAAAGACTGTTTTTTCACGCAAGCTATTGAGAGTGGTTTTCTTGATTTCTTTATATTCACCGGCATCTATAATAAAAAGAGCGTCCTTAAAAATCTCAAGCGTAACATCTGCCTTCATTTCCTTGAGCTTATTAAGGAGACTCTCTTCATACTTGTACCAATCAATAGTTTCTTCTGAATCAGAGCTGAATAGTTTTCTCTTAAAATCGCTTTTTTTAATAGGGTATTCGGAATCAATTGGTTTATCTGTTTTATAAATAGATAAACCTGCAAATGTGCTCATGTTAAATATTTTCTCATTTAAAACAGTGACTTCTTTATTTATAAAAGGACAAACATAGTTATTTGTTGCTTGTTCTTTTGTTTTATTCTCCTCGATCCATGAGTTGCTATCTGGTAATTCTATTTTGATATGATAAAACATCTTGTCTCCTAATTCCATCTTTTTGATCTGTACCCATATTAGAAGCGATATAAACGAACAAAGATGAATATTAAACAACTTTACCCCAATTTTATCCGTAAATTTATTAAAATAAAAACCGTCCCCGGCAAGGACGGTTTTTCGTACTCTCTGTCGGGGCGAGAGGATTTGAACCTCCGACCCCTTGCACCCCATGCAAGTGCGCTAGCCGGGCTGCGCCACGCCCCGAGATGAGCGAGCGAGATTATAGTCGCGTTTTCTGATAAATGCAAACCCAATTTTCCCTTGAGACGGTGGACGATAGACTATTGACCATGGAAGTACTTGCCTGTCCACCGTCACTCGTCCATGGTCTGTGGTCCACCACAAAATATATTTTCCTCTTATGTAAATTCAGGTCATGCACACAACCTTTATGCTAAAATAGACACATTGGAGTCCCCTATGTCGTCTGGAATGATAGAAGTAATTATAGACAGCATCCGCGTGCATTTAATGGCGCCCCAGCGCGTGGTGGTGTTGAAACAAGTGAATGCAGAGCGCTATCTCACCATTTGGGTGGGTCCATACGAAGCAGAAGCCATCACCGTCGCCTTGCAGGAAGTGGAAATGGTGCGCCCGCTGACGCATGACCTGTTGAAGAATGTATTCAAGGCATTCAACGCCCGCATCGTCCGCGTGGAGATCGTCAAACTCGAAGGTGATATTTATTACGGCAACATCGTCGCCGAAGCCGATGGGCGTGAGATCCACATCGACTCAAGATCATCGGATGCCATCGCCATTGCGGCGCGTGCGCATGCACCCATCCTCGTCCACCCGAGTGTGATGGAATCGGCAGGCGTGGAACCAGACAAAGATATGCCAGAAACTGGCAACACAACTCCCACCAGGAGAGAGCCGCCGCCTCCCATGACGGAGGATGCAAGTGACCGATTATCCGTTTTCAAGGATTTCATCGACAAACTGGATATCGATAACCCCGACAAGGACAAGCCCGACTCACCCCCAGCCTAAGCTGAATCCAAACCAATGACAGATTTCTACCCCGAAGAAACAACCGCCCCCTCCAGCCCAGGTGTACCGCATAGCCGGGAAGCCGAAGAAGCCGTCGTAGGGGCGGTGTTGATTAACCCCGAAGTGTATTACGACCTCGCCCAGTTCCTCTCGGCGGATGATTTTTACATTCATCGCAACCGTTGGATCTGGGAAGCCTTCATTCGCTTACAAGAAGCCCGCATACCCGTAGACTTGTTGACCCTCTCTGAGGATCTGGAGAAAGCCGGTCAACTGGCAGAGATCGGCGGCTCGGCTTATTTGACCTCGCTCATTAACCAGGTCCCGACCTCTCTCAACGCTGAGGCGTATGGTCACATCGTTGAAGAGAACTCCCTGCGCCGTAGGATGATCCAGGCGGCGAATCAGATCGCTTCGTTGGCGTACAAAGGCGATGGCATCGACAATGTGATGGGGGAGGCGGAGAAAGCCGTCTTTGGCGTGAGCGAACGCCGCACCCGCCATGATGTAGAGCCGATCCGTAAAGTCCTTTCGAATTATTACGACCAAGTGGCAGAGCTTGCCAAACTCGGCGCGGACTTTAACGGGGTGCCGACCGGTTTCATTGACCTCGATAAACTCCTGCGCGGCTTGCATCCTTCAGACTTGTTGATCGTGGCGGGTCGTCCGGGTCAGGGTAAATCTGGTTTTCTGCTTTCCATCGCCAAAAACGCAGGACTAACCCATAAGAAGCATATTGCCATCTTCTCCTTGGAAATGTCTAATGAACAGGTGGTCCAACGTCTCATCGCGCAAGAGACGGGTATCTCTTCGCAGAATTTGGCAACCGGTCGTTTGGCAGAAGATGAATGGAAGTTATTCAACCACGCTATTGAAGTCTTCGGCAGCACCAAGATCTTCTTAGATGATACGCCTGCGTTGACTCCCTTACAGCTTCGCACAAAGTGTCGACGTCTACATGCCGAACACAAACTCGATTTGGTCATCATCGACTATCTTCAGCTCATGACAGGCGATACCCGCAATGACAACCGCGTGCAAGAAGTTTCGAATATCTCACGTAATCTCAAAGTGCTGGCGCGTGAATTGAATGTGCCGGTGCTGACCGCCGCTCAGTTAAGCCGTGCTGTTGAGCAACGCACCGACAAACGCCCCATCCTCTCAGACTTGCGCGAATCCGGCTCCTTGGAACAGGATGCCGACATCGTCATGTTCATCTATCGCCCTGATGATTATGAAAAGGACGGCGATAAGAGCAACATCACCAAGATCTCGGTGGCGAAACATCGTAATGGTCCCACCGGCGAAATTGACTTGATCTTCCGCGGCGATTTGACCCGCTTCGATAATGCCGCGACGAAGGTGTTTCGACCCAATGAGTAGGGGCGGGGTTACCCCGCCCCTACGGAATAATGTATGACCCCATTCCCCGGCTTCACCTCTTCTGAAACCTTTACCCAAGTCCCTGATTCGTTCATTCAGATGATGAATGAGATCGAGGATGTTGCCGAGTTGAAGGTGACCTTGTATGCGATTTGGCGCATTGAACATATGGAAGGGAACTTCCGTGGGTTAGGGGAAGCGGACTTTGATGAAGCGACGCTGGGGTTGGATATAAAGGAGATTCGGCGCGGGCTGGGCAAAGCGCTTGAGAGGGGCATCATGCTCAAGTCGGAGAAAGAGGCGGATGTTTTTTATTTCCTCAATTCTCCGCGCGGACGATTATCCGCTGAGGCGTTTGCGAAGGGACAAGTCAAGCCTTCATCTGGTTCGTATGTGCCGAATAAGTCGAACGTGTTCAAGTTGTATGAAGAGAATATCGGGGCGTTGACGCCTTTGTTGGCGGATATGTTGAAGGAAGCAGAGAAAGAATATCCTGGCGTGTGGTTTGAAGAGGCGTTTGAAATTGCAGTGAGCCGCAATGTGCGCAATTGGAAATACATTGAGGCGATCTTGCGGCGCTGGAAGGAAAATGGAAAAGATGAAAGA
>JAFLCF010000185.1 GCA_017303735.1 Anaerolineae bacterium | reverse complement strand
TGGATGCACGGCGGCGGATATATCATCGGCAAGCCTGAAATGGAAGATGAACTTTGCATCCAATTTGTGCGCGAATTGGGCATCGGCATCGTGTCAGTAGACTATCGCCTGGCTCCCAAACATCCCTTCCCAGCCGGGTTGGAAGATTGTTACTCAGCAATGATATGGGCAAAACAAAATTCAGACCAATTCGGTTTCGATGCAACCCGAATCGGCGTTGGCGGTACCAGTGCCGGGGGCAGACTGGCTGCCGCGCTGGCACAATTGGCGCAGGACCGCAAAGAAGTATCACCCATTTTCCAACTGCTTCGATATCCCATGCTGGATGACCGCACCGCGCTCCGCACCGACATTGATGACAGCAATAGCCCGACCTGGAGCCAAAAGAACAATCGCTTTGGCTGGGAGGCTTATTTAGGGAAAGATTATGGAGCAAACGAGTTGCCCGCTCATTCCGTGCCCGCCCGGCGCGAAGACCTTTCTGGTTTGCCGCCAGCATGGATCGGTGTAGGCACATTGGATGTATTTTACGAAGAAAATATGTTGTATGCTCAACGGTTAAAAGAAGCAGGCATCGAATGTGACCTGAACATCGTCAAAGGCGCTTTTCATGGCTTCGATGTATTTGACCAACAACTACCCATCGTTCAAGAATTCCGAAATTCACAGATCAATGCGCTGAAGAAATACCTTGTTGGTTAAGCCCACTGCACCGATGATAGAATTTAGTCTCTTATTGTTATGCATAACTCCGAAACGATAGCCAACGAAAAAGAAGATCTCAAACAAGCGGTTTTGAACGCGCGTCCGTTCAAGCCGCTTTATGTTAAGTTCAAGGTCTTTTATGGCTGCAACCTCAAATGTGAGATGTGCAATCACTGGCGCGAGACCCGCGAGCCGCCTGTTACGCCTGAACGTTTGAAAGAAGTCATCAACGAGTTGGCAGAAATGGGCACGAAGAAAATTCACATCTCTGGCGGCGAACCCATGCTGCGACCGCAGATCCCCGATTTTGTGGAATTGGCTTCTTCGCTTGGCATTAAAGTGACCATGACCACCAATGGCACACTCATCACGAAGGAGAATGCCAAACGATTGGTGGAAGCCGGTCTGCGCGGCGTGAATCTATCCATCGACTCGCCCATTCGCAAAATGCACGAAAAAATTCGTGGTGTGGAAGGGGCATTCAAGTTAACCACCAAAGCCGTTGCGCTTTTTAACCGCTACAAACACAAAGGCAAGCTCACCATTCGCATCAATACCGTGGTCAGCCGCACCAATTATGAGACGCTTGCCACACTCCCAGACCTTGCTCACGAACTCGGCGCCGATGGCATCAATCTGATTCCTGTCGACGACCACTGCGGTGAGATCCTGTCCATGCGCAAGAAGGATATCGAGAAGTTCAACAACGAGATTGCGCCGCGCATTGCGGAACGTGCTCTTGAATTAGGTCTGATCGTTTCGGATGAAGATGCTTTCCCCTTTGGGCGAGACGAGTCCGAGGTCCGCTTGGGACGCGCCGGGAGATATGCCTTCGGCTTTTATGAAAAGCATCCCTGCTATGCACCCTGGTCGCATACATTGATCGATTTCAATGGCAATGTCTATGTCTGTTGTATGACCCGCGAAAAAATCCCCCCGTTGGGAAATATCATCCATCAGTCTTTTAAAGAAGTATGGAATGGAGACTCATATCGACAAGTGCGTTTGAAGATGCATCCGCCCTCTCTTAAGCCGTGTCAGCGTTGCGATGATTTTATTGATGAGAACAAAAAGATTTGGGAAATGATCGGACCATATTAATACAAACGCCCTCGTCGGGGCTAAGCCCCGACGAGGGCACATATATTAGTCTTCCAAAACGCGTTGAATATGTTGAAGAGTCTGGCGTGAGTTCATGATAAATGTATGAATGCTTGGCACATCGATCACTTCAACACCTGAGCCTACATACGTATCCTGCACACTCATCACACCATCATTGGGTTCATCGCCATAAGGCAGCCATGAAACCCGCGGTCCGCCAGAGCCTGCAATGACGGTGGTAGGCACAGTAGGCAATGGAAGTTCTTGATAAAAATCTGGGCTCAATACTCTTTGTCCACAATCTGTTGTAAGATAGCGATATAAAAAATTTCGTTTTGCGATCGGTGCCATACGCGGAGGTTGATTCGGAGACGCCAACAAGATCAAATGCTTTGGAAGATGATCTCCCAAAGTAGGCAGGCTTGCACGCGCAAGCAACCCGCCCATCGAATGACCGATCAAGGCATACGGCTGGTCATACGGCAAGGACTGGATCACTGCCACAAGCCGTTGAACAATATCTACAAATTTTTCGGTACGGGTGTAATATCGGAAATACTTCACAGTGTGCCCAAGCCTGCCAAGCCGAAAGCCAAGCAGGCGCATGGCATTGGTCGTGCGCCCCTGACCATGAAGTAATAAAATGTTCATGCCGCCTAACTTAGATCAGAGAACATGTCGTCCCTGTCGTTATCATCCAAAGAACTGGTTGAGCCAAACAATAACATGTCGGCAGGTGTGAAAGTAGAAGCAGCGATCGGCAATGCCACGGGCATCTCCAAGCCTTGCTGGCAGGCAAGACAAATGCGTCCTTCTTTGGTGGCATTGGTATGTTCATCGCAAAACCCACGCCCACATTTGATACATGTTCCCAATGCCGGGTTCTCGCATTGATGCGGCACAAGATAACCGATAATCATTTCACACTTTTTTGCCATTGAGACACCTCATGAAAATTGCTTTGCTTAGCGAAAAGTATACACCAGACCTCGGCGGGCTCGCAATCTCAACAGGACGATTGGGGGATTCGTTATCTGCGGCTGGATATAACGTCCGCCTCTTCGCTCCGACGTGGAACCTGCCACCCACCATCAAGCAGACTCAACGCTCAAACGGAGTTCACGTAACGCGCTTTGGCGCGCACAAACGCGTGGACGATACCCTGGTCGATTGGTTTGAATTGATCGTGGAAGAACATACGCGTGCGCCATTCGATCTCATCCATGCCTATTTCCTCCCCATGGCTGGATTTGTCGGCACCTATGCCGGGAAATACCTTGGCATTCCCAGTGTCGTCTCCATTCGTGGAAATGACATCGAACGCGCCACCTTCGACCCGTCAAAATTCTCACATGTGATATATGCCCTACAAAATGCAAATGCCGTAACGACCAATGCAAGTATCTTGGCAAAAAAGGCAAAAGCATTTGTAGATCGGGATATCCATGTTATTCCAAATGGGATCGATACGAATAAATTCAAGCCAATGGAAAAGAATGAGATTTTGGCAGAGATGTTGAAGGTTGAAGGTCAAAAGTCGAAGGTCGTTGGCTTTGTCGGTGAATTGCGTGAAAAGAAGGGAATGGCTACTCTATTATCTGGCTACGCGCAGTTAATAAAAACAGTCCCTACTTCCCTGCTCATCGTTGGTGAGGTCCGTGAGGGTGAAGATAAAAAGGTATTTGAGGAATTTCAAATTGCCAATCCCCACTTACCAGTTACCGTCACCGGACATGTCGCCCACAAAGATTTACCCGCATATTATTCTTTGATGGATGTTTTCGTACATCCATCCCTGCGTGATGGCATGCCAAATGCCGTGCTTGAAGCGATGGCATGCGGAGTTCCCGTCATTGCAACACCTGTCGGCGGTGTATTAGATGTAATTGAAGATGAGGTAAATGGTCTCTTCGTGAATGTAAATGATGTGCAGGGGTTGACGGAGAAAATGGCTGAGGTGTTGAATCAGCCTGATAAACGAGAATCAATTGGCAGGTCGGCGCGAGAGACGGTTTTAGGTCAATATACGCTTGAGAAAGAATTACAGGCGAATCTACAAATCTATGCAAGTCTTGGAGTTATAACGTGACGCATCGAATCGAACATGATCTTTTAGGCGACCATGAAGTGCCCAATGAGGTTTACTATGGCGTCCATACAGCACGGGCGTTGGAAAATTTCCCGATCAGTAATATCCCCATCAGTACATATCCAAGCCTGGTTAAGGCATTGGCGTGTGTAAAACAAGCCTGTGCGCAAGCCAACTTGGAATTGGATCTGCTCAACCCTGAAAGTGCGAACGCAATCATAAAAGCCTGTGAAGAAATTCGTAACGGGATGTTGCACGATCAATTCGTGGTGGATGTAATTCAAGGTGGTGCAGGCACTTCCACGAACATGAATGCCAACGAAGTCATTGCAAATCGGGCTTTGGAGATCCTTGGGCACGGACGTGGTGAATATAAATTCCTGCATCCGCTTGAGGATGTGAATATGAGTCAAAGCACGAATGATGTTTATCCAACGGCTGTAAAAGTAGCTCTACGATTTTTGATCAACGACTTGATCGACGGCATGGAAGTATTACGCCTTTCTTTTGCCGCCAAAGCGGAAGAATTCAAAGACATATTGAAGATGGGACGCACCCAATTGCAAGACGCCGTGCCCATGACCCTCGGGCAGGAATTCAGCACCTATGCCGTAATGCTCGAAGAAGACCAGCAACGTCTGCGCGAGGGCGCTTTGCTCATTCAGGAAATGAACCTCGGGGCAACGGCGATTGGCACTGGCATCAACGCCCATCCAGATTATGCCGCCTTGGCTCGTAAATACCTGAGCGAGATCACCAACATCGAATACATCACAGCTGGCAATCTCGTTGAAGCGACACAAGATGTTGGCTCTTTCGTACAGCTCTCAGGCGTGCTTAAGCGTGTGGCAGTAAAACTCTCGAAGATCTGCAATGACTTGCGCCTGCTATCTTCTGGACCTAGAACCGGGCTCGGTGAGATCAATCTTCCCGCTGTTCAAGCCGGTTCGAGCATCATGCCGGGCAAGGTCAACCCGGTCATCCCTGAAGTTGTGAACCAAATCGCCTTCCTCGTCATTGGCAATGATGTCACCGTCTCATTCGCTGCCGACGGCGGACAGTTACAACTCAATGCCTTCGAACCGATCATCGCGCACAGTCTGTTTGACAGCCTCATTTATTTGCGCAATGGCTGCCTCACGCTCTCGGAACGTTGCGTGAAAGGCATCACCGCCAACCATGACCGGCTCGAAGAACACATGAACCGCTCGGTCGGAATCGTCACAGCGTTGAATCCGTTCATTGGGTACGAGAATGCAAGCTCGGTGGCGAAAGAGGCGTATGCATCCAATAAAAGTGTGACCGAGATCGTGCTGGAGCGCGGTCTGCTCACGAAGGCAGAGCTGGATGAAATCCTCAAACCCGAAGTGTTAACCAAACCGCGTTGGATAAAGAAGTAAACATGGACATACTCATTCGATCTGAGCAAGCGTACGATATTGAAGCCATCACACAGGTGACGTATGCTGCATTTCTCGGCAAGTTCAGTGACAATCCTACCGAGCATCTCATGGTGAAAGGTCTGCGTGAGGCGGGCATGCTCACACTTTCGCTCGTTGCCGAATTAGATGGAAAGATCGTTGGGCATGTGGCTTTCTCGCCAGTGACCATCAATGAACAATTCATAGATTGGTACGGTCTGGGTCCGATCTCGGTTGCGCCTGAGTTGCAAAAGCAAGGCATCGGCTCGAAATTAATTCTGGATGGATTGGCAAAACTGCGTGACCTCGGTGCAAAAGGATGCGTGCTCGAAGGCAGCCCGGCATATTATGAACGCTTCGGATTCAAGCCGAGAACTGGTCTTACCTACCATGCTGCACCTGCCCCTGAATTTTTTATGGCGCTTCCTTTTTATGAAGAAGTACCCATGGGTAAAGTGGAATATCATCACGCTTTTTATGTAAACCCTTAATGTTAAGGACGACTCCTGATACGTCAAGAATTCGCAAGTTGTCACGTCTATATGAAATCAGCATATGTTAGGCTATTCTTAGAAGTGCGCAACAGCCCGAAAAATGTGAGAGAATCACATGCATCAGAAGGAGGAGCAGATGGCATATTATCTTGTCACTGCCAAACCTATCGCATCAAAAATAAAAAACTTGCGAACATGGCTGGATTCGGGGGAGATCAACACCATGCGTCCGTTCGGGAATGCTCTTCAAACCGGGCTGGATAACGCGCGCTGGCTTTCGGAGGGCATTGCCATTTGGGAAGAAGAGGACTATTGTGTGCCGCCTCTGGCTCAGGAACGCGCGGCTGTGCTGGATACATATTTCACCAACATAGAAGTTGAACACGTGACCAAGGGGGAAGGCTGGAAGAAGATCGAACCATTGAAATCCATTTGGGAGACCCATGACAACCGTATTTGATTCAACCAAAACCGTAAAAACCGAACTCGGCAAGCAGAATTACATCGCTTCGGATGAGATCGCAACCATTGTTTACCTCGCCCAAAAGTTAGGTAAGCCGCTTCTGGCAGAAGGTCCGGCAGGTGTGGGCAAGACCGAGTTGGCAAAAGCCATCGCCTCTGCCACGGGACGTCAACTGATTCGCTTGCAATGCTATGAAGGCTTGGATGAATCAAAAGCATTGTATGAATGGGAATATTCCAAACAGTTGCTGTACACCCAGTTACTGCGCGACAAATTGAACGACACGCTCGGCAAAGCGGAGTCGCTCAGTGAAGCGGCAGATAAATTAGCAAAAGAAGAAGATGTCTTCTTCTCGACCCGCTTTCTGCTGCAACGTCCGCTGTTGAAGGCGATCTTGAGCGAAACGCCGACGGTTCTGCTGATTGATGAAATCGACCGCGCCGACGCTGAGTTCGAAGCCTTCCTGCTTGAAATCTTGAGTGACTTCCAGGTCTCTGTACCAGAGTTGGGTACACTCACTGCAAAACACAGACCCGTGGTGGTGCTCACGTCCAACAACACTCGCGAACTTTCCGAAGCGTTGAAGCGCCGCTGTTTATATCTGTTTGTGGATTACCCAAGTTTGCAAGAAGAGTTGGCGGTTGTTCATCTCAAAGTTCCTAACCTCAACCCCAAACTCGCCCAACAAGCCGTGGAGTTCGTGCAACGCCTCCGCAAAGCGGACATGCGCAAATCGCCGTCCATTAGTGAGACTCTCGATTGGGCGAATGCCCTCGTGGCATTGAATGCGACAAATTTGGATAAAGATGTTTTGGAAGATACGCTCTCGGTTCTGCTCAAGCATGAAGCCGATCTGCAGAAAGCAAAGCGGCAGTTGATGAGTCCGCCGCAGACCCCGAAGCAACGTCCGCCCGCGGATGATTTTGGTCGGTTCTCTGGTAATTAATTTGTAGGGGCGAGGTCCTCTCGCCCTGTTTTATAGATAGTACTAGGGCGGGGAGACCCCGCCCCTACTGGATAAAAGAAAATGGAATCTCGCATCCTTCAATTGATTTCAGCCCTGCGCGCCAGCGGGGTGCGCGTGTCTCTCGCAGAATCTGCCGAGGCATTTTCGGCGGTGGATTTGATGGGCATTCAAGACCGCGAATCGTTTCGCTTATCTCTCCGCGCGACTTTGATCAAAGACGTGAGGGATATTGCCACCTTCGACAAACTCTTCCCTCTCTTCTTCGGTTCAGGGACTCCGCCGGAAATGGGCGGCAACCCATCAGATGATCTGACACCGGAAGAGATCCAGATGCTGGCTGAGGCGTTGAAAAATTTTGCCGAGCAACTCCGTCAGCGCATGGAAAGGCTGATGAATGGCGAGCAATTGTCCCGTGCGGAGCTTGAGGCGCTGGGTCAACTCGTCGGTTTGAATCAAGCGGAGAATCTCCAATATCAAAACTGGATGACCCAACGCATGATGCGCGCGATGGCGTTCCCTGAAGTGCAAAAGGCGATGCGCGAGTTGATGGAGCAACTTCAGCAGATGGGCATGAACCGTGAGCGTGTGGAACAGATCCGCGAGATGATTCAGCAGAACATGCAGGGCATGCAGGAACAAATGCAGCAATTTGCGGGCGAACGGATCGCCGAGAACATGAGCGAACGTCCGCGTGGGGAGAATATTGATAATTTGATGAACCGTCCGTTTCAGGCGTTATCGGATGCGGACAAGAAAATTTTGCAACGCGAAGTGAAACGCCTTGCTGCGGCTTTACGAACCCGAATCGCTCTGCGCCAAAAACGGATGAAGACCGGGCAAATGGACCCGAAGGCGACCATCCGCGCGAATTTGAAATATCATGGCGTGCCGATGGAGATCAAACACCGCGACAAGATTCGCAAACCAAAGATCGTGGTGATTTGCGATGTCAGCACGTCGATGCGTTTTTGTTCGGAGTTGATGTTGAGTTTTCTATTTGCCCTGCAAGGACAAGTGCGCAAGACACATGCCTTTGCCTTTATTGACCATCTCGAATCGATCTCAGAAGATTT
>JAFLCF010000184.1 GCA_017303735.1 Anaerolineae bacterium | reverse complement strand
CATCTCAAAATGGACGATTCAAGTAGGAAATTAAGGCTATACTTTTGGCATGAACATACAAGACGCTTATAACGAATGGTCAGAACTTTACGACTCGAATGTCAACCGCACACGCGACCTGGATGCCGAAGTGACCCGCCTCCTCCTTAGCGGACAGCGCTTCCCGTCCATTTTGGAGATTGGCTGCGGGACGGGCAAGAACACCGAGTTTCTCGCCACCATCGGTGATTCAGTATTGGCATTCGATTTCTCTGAAGGGATGATCGCCAAAGCCCGCCAAAAAGTGACCGCGAGTCACATCCGCTTTGAACGGGCAGACATCACTCAGCCGTGGAATTGTCCCTCTGATTCTAAAGATCTCATCACCTGCAATCTTGTCCTCGAACACATCCAAGATCTAAACCACATCTTCGCCCAAGCCGCGCGGACGTTGCGCATTGGGGGACAGTTTCTCATCAACGAGCTGCATCCCTTCAAGCAATACGGCGGCACCAAAGCCCGCTTTGAACGCGGCGCGGACATTGTCGAAGTGGATGTGTTCATTCATCACATCTCCGAGTTCATCCACGCCGCCGAAGCGAATGGACTGAAGCTATTGAAATTTGACGAAGTCTGGCATGCAGAGGATGCAGGCAAGCCGCCGAGGTTGGTTTCGTTCGTGTTTGGGAAGGATTAAAAATCTGCCGATCATTTCTCTGCGCCGGTGACGAGCACGCCTTGCATAAAATATCGCTGGGCAAAAAATAACACGATCACTGGCACGATCAACACCAGCACCGTGCTGGCTTGAATGACGTTATCAATGCGAATCAGGGACTGGTAATTTTGCACGGCGAAGGAAACCGGCAGCAGGTCAGAATTCGACCCGAGGTAGATCGAGGCGAGGCGGGTTTCATTCCATGTATAGAAGAAGTGCAGTAACGCCACGGTGATGACCACATGCCACGATTGCGGCAGGATCACCGACACCAGCCTGCGCAGCGGACCGGCACCGTCGATCATGGCGGCTTCTTCCAGATCAATGGGCAGGCTTTTGAAGTTTTGGCGTAACAGAAAAATATACACTGCGTTGCCAAAGAAGAGATGCAGTAATAACGGGTAGAGCGTGCCGCGCCATTGCAACACGCGGATATAGATGTAGAAGGTGGGGATGAAGGTCACTTTTTCGGGGATTAAGATCGTAGCGATCAAAATATAGAAAAGCAAATTGCCACCCGGTATCCTGAAGCGCGAGAAGCCATACGCAACAATGGTGGAAGAGATCAACACGCCGATCTCGCCGATCACTGCCACCAGAAAAGTGGTGCTGACCATTTTGCTAAACGGCAGTGACTCGAAAATGCGCGTGAAGTTTTCCCAGGTGGCATGGAATTCATAGACGCCCACCAGCGTACGCCAATCTCCTTGCCAGGTGATCAAACCGCGTTCAGGTTGCTGCGGGTCGATGAGTTCACTCGAAGCGGGACCTGGGTTGATGAGCGCCCATTGCTCCACGCCCCCATTGACAGGCACGTTATAAAGCTGATACTCGCTTCCTTCATATATATAAGTTTTGATGCGGGCAGGGTAGAGCGGCGCATTCTTATCGCCGAGTTGTGCGGTGGGCATTACGGCGGTGACCATTATGAAGAAAATCGGCGAGAGATAGACCAGCAGGATCAACCAAACAAAAAGGTTGTAGGGCAGAACCTTCAACAGCCATTTGAGCTGGGTAGGCAGATTTTTCAGGCTCATGCTTATTTATCCTGCTCGGGAAAGTACACCCAATATTTTGATGTGATGAACAAAAACACTACCAGCGACATGATAATTACGAAGAACACCCATGCCAGGCTCGAGGCATAGCCAAGCTTGAACATATCAAACAAGACAAAGTTGACGTAGCCATCGTACGTGGAAAAGCCATTACGGAAGCGGCTGCCGCGGTCGAGCAAGATTGCACCGCCGAAGACCGAAGTGAGGTTAAGTACCAGCGAGAAAAAGATCGCCGGTGTGATCAACGGTAGGGTGATGCGAAAGAAGCGCGTTGCGCGGTCAGCGCCATCCATCAGTGCGGCTTCGAACACTTCGTTGGGAATGCCCTGCATGGCACCGAGCATGATCAGAATGCCCGGACCGATCGTCCATAACGAGGACAGGATAAAGAGCGGTTGTGAAGCGCCGCGTGATGAAAAAACGTTGAGAGCCTCAAGCCCAAGCGGATCGAGGAAGAGCCGGTTCAACCAACCCGTGGCTGGGTTCACGTATCCCTGCCACATCAGCGCCGCCGAAAATGCCGGGATAATGCTGGGGATGAAGAAAAGTGTGCGGATAAGATTCTTTTGCCACAAACGGCGGCTGCCCAGAAGCGCCGCAACCAAAATGGACCCAAAGACTTGAATGGGGATGATGATGAGCGCGAGTTTGACCGTATCAAGCAAGGCTTGCCAACCCTGCGTATCACGAGAGAGGATGGCGTAATTTTCGGTTCCGGTGAATTGCATCAACTCGGGGGTGAGCAGATGAAAATCGGTGAACGATAAGGTCAGTGAGGCAAGGATGGGCGCGAGTTTGAAGATCAACAAACCTGCCAGCCACGGCGAGACGAGGATCAGCCCAACCCAATATTTGTAACGAGTTTCAAAAGAGACTTTCGGCAGCGTGGATGTTTTATTTTGCATGCCGGGTATCATATCGTATTCATTGAAAGTGTGTAAGTGAAGTAAACATAATTACCCCCGCATTTAATTTGGACGCAGAAGAACGCTGCTTCACGCTGAAAGAACAAATAGTCAGCGTTTTTCTGCGCGAAGCAGCGTCCCCATTTGCTCTTAAAAAATCACTCACCCCGAAAATAAAGTTTCGAAGGTGAGTGATTTTGATATTCTGAAATTTATGCAGGCAGCGAATCTTCTGTCAATACTTTGGCGGGCGGAGCTGCCCAGTAGAAGCCGAGGATAATGATGCCGCCGACGGGGATGAGCAGACCGAATAACCACCAGGGATTGTTGCCGCTATCACGCAGACGACGTGCGCCGACCGCCAGAAGTGGCAGCAGAGTAGCGACGAGGAAGACGTTGAGAATGGCTTCACTTAGGTAGGTGAGTGCTGCAGCGGAGAGTGCGATGAAGAGGGCAAACCACCAAAATTCGGGGCGTGAGGCGCGACCTGTAAAGTCTGCATATTTTATAAAGCAAACGCGGATCGCGTCTTGGAAGGTTTTCGGGTCTTGTTCAGAGACGGGGGCATTTGTAGCGTTGGTCATGTGTAGCTCCTTGCCGAGGCGATGGACGGCTTCTTGAAAAGTGGATTTCGCCCAATCCCAAAAACTGGACGTGCCGTTATTTTCAATGCCTTCGCCTGCGCCCGCAACTGTGGATTCCCTCAGGTTGAGCACCAGTTCCATGCGTGAGTTGACCTGTTGCTTGGCGTAGATATTTTTCAGGTGAAATTCGACAGTGCGCTCGGTGATGTGCAGCGCCTGGGCGATCAGTTTATTGCTTTTGCCTTCCAATAAAAGACGCACCACGTCTTGCTCGCGTTTGCTGAGTGTACGTTGAGGGTTCATATAAAGTTCCTTTCTAATGGTTCTTCTATTATATGTGGAATGAAAAACCGTTGAGAAGGATATTTTTGAGCATAAAACGAGACAGTCACCTCCGAAGTGACTGTCTCGTGTGGGGGATGAACTAGGTAAACTTGACAGGTATCACGAAGGCAGTAATTTTTATCCGCTCTGCTAAAACCCTATCCTTCATTACACCAAACTAATTTGATTTATGCATCATATTCTTCATTTGTTTCCAACGAGATTCTAAATTTGTTATTAATTCAAGCGTCATTGGGCGATTGTGAGCTATTCTCCTTCTGTTGTAATTTAATTCATGCAAAAAAATAGGGGATTTTTCTGCAAACTCAGTAGGAAAATCTTCTTTATAAAATTTTACAATGTATGCCAGATCAGCAAAATCTAGAAAGCCTAAAATTGGATCGGTTCCACCGCTTACAGCAACATAGTTTTCATTATCTTTTTGGCGTCGTTCCTCGGCATGTTTCTTTATATTCTTACCATCAAATTCGATATCTAAATAATCTTTCCAGTTACATCTATTTTTATTTGACTTATCAAAAAGCACATCTCCAATATAATTTCTCATTGTATTTTCTATTTCAAAAAGCAAAGAATATGCTTTTAAGTTGTATTCCATAACCCACCAAATAGGGCTTTCTCCCACGGGCAAAACCAATTTTAATTCTGCAAACCTTTGTCGGAGATACATTCTTACTATATGATTTGGGACATGGTAAATATACTTTTGACCACGAGAATGCTTTTCGAGTAACACACCGTATTTCATGAGAATTCGTACGGATGAAGATAATTCCCTGATAAAAGGTGACTTGATGGCATTTTGAAGTATCTGTTTGTGTTCTGGGTTAGTTTTGATTTGGTCCCAAGCCTTCCGGCAATATTTCAATAATGGTATTTGTTTATTTTCTTCTATAACCTCCTGAAATCTTAAGACAAGAGACTCAAAACTGATTGATGGATTGTCCTTGATCTGCTCTAAAATCCACTTGGTCAAATACTCAACATAATGTAGGTATCCATTAGTCCATTCGTAAATTAGAGGAAGTACAAACTGAAACCTCATTATTTCTGGGTATTTAGCCTTTAAAAAATCATCTATCTCAATCTTGGAAAGCAAAAAATCGTCTGGATAATGTTTGCAAAACTGTGTCGCAGGTGATATTCCAGAATCTCCTTCTGGATACAATCCATTAAAATCTACACAACCTCCAATTACAAAACGGAGGGAATTAAACACAAAATACTCTTCTATATTTTCCTTTTGATCTGAAATTACTTTTAATTCATCTAGAATAGCTTTTTCTAAGTCATCATCCAATTCATCGAAGTTATCAATAATAATGTAAATTCTTTCTGCCTTAATCAAAGAGTTTTGGTCTATAAGAAATTTTTTTAGATTGGTTCGCTTTGGATCGATGTCCGCTTGAATAATGCTGTTTTTTATCAAAGCTTCAATTGTTGCAGCATGAATTACATATTTTTTATTGTAACCACGATGCTTAAAATCCTCATTCCAGAGTACTTGCAAAGACTCGATGTTGATAAAAGCAACACGATTTTGATTATCTGCTATTCCATTTAGCAGGGTTGAAAGCCCCATTCCTGGCGCAGTAATTAAGGCAATATCTCTTTGTTCACTGCGGATATTATCATTTAGCTTCTTGTGAACCCGAAATTCCATTTTCAACCTCCTCTAAATAATATATAGCTAGATCTTCATCATTTTGTGTCTTGAAAAATTCCTGATTTATTTTTTGGATTACTGGTTTATATCCTGCTGCTGATTTAGTGAACACTGAGCAAGCCTGTAAAATTTTCATTTGTTCTCTAATTTCTTTTTGAGTAAAAGAAAACTTGAATTTTTCTCTTAAAGCGTCCACAATTTGTTGTTCAGAAAATGGTTCTATTTCGCCAGATACGTCCGGCGAAAAGACTTTTCCAATAAGTAATTGAAGTGGGCTAAGATTTAGCAAAAAAATATCAAATACTTCAGTGAAAAACTCGTCAGAAGCTAATTGCTCTATATTCTTTTGGGTTAATCTAAATGGATCTTTTTCAAACTTCGCATTTACTATTGCATGGCATAGGGATTGCGTATAATAAGGATGCCCAGAAGTTAGACTATATATTGTTTTTATTACTACGTCAGAGTCGAATTCATAACCTGCCCAATTCAATGGAGAAGTAATTAAGTTTTTTAAGTCTTGTTCACTTAAACATACAAGAGGGAAGTGGTTTTTTCCAATCCAGTTTGCAAATGGGTTGTTTGAAATAACATCTGAAAATGCATAAATTAATTCCTTGAAACCGGAAAAAATAAACTTGCAAGTTCCTGGTGTTGCGTTGCTTTGAAACTTTCTTAACCCTCCAAAAAAATCTCCACTAATGTCATTCTTCAGGATGTCATCAAATTCATCAATGGCTAACAATACGGTTTTTCCTGTTTCTTTATGAACCTTTTTGATGGCATTTACTAAACCTGTCATTGGTGTTCGTGCCTCAGTTAAAGAACCACTATCTGTATAATCTTCGAGTACTTCTATAACAGATAATGCTGCGTCTTCAGGAGTTTTTGCACTTTGTAAAGAAATATAAAAGGGAATATATATTGATGAGTAAGGCTCACGTCTGCATTTGGCACATATATCCTTTAGAAACCAAGTTTTTCCAATTTTTCTACCGCCGTAAATTGCATAGTTTCCTGAAATATCTTCTAATATTTTTTCTCTTTCATGCGAACGTCCAGTGAAAATTGAGTAGTCATATTCTGATCCAACTTGATATGGCTGTAATCTTTCTAATGGAAAGCGCTGCCTTAAATTTCTCCCTAAGTAAATTGGTAGATATTCTTTAACTGCAAGGATTAATTGGAAGATCGTCATTTGATTAATCCATGCAAAATTAATTCCTTCATGTTCTTTGAATTGATCATAATTTAATCCAGTTTCATCTAATAAAACCAGTAATTTTAATTCAGTTCTATTTGAGTTTATGAAGTTGATATCTTTCTTGACAGCTCTTTGTAAAGCAGGATAATCAGGAAAAATCATGAGAGATAGTTTCTTAGATTCTCGAAAAATTCTTAAAGGATTAGGTGAGGTTTCTAAATATTGGACACCACACGGAATAGAATTTTGAATATCCAACTTGCCAAGAGGTTCAAAGCCAAGGGACTTTACAAGTTCTTCTGAAAAATTTGATAATGTATCACTTCGCGTAAATAAAGACGAATTTGTAAAATGGCTCTGTGCTAGGACCCAATCTTTTGCAATATTCACAAGATGCGCCCATCTTTCAGGAGAATGAACTATTTTTTGAACTATGTACTGGGCTAGCCTTTCATCTTTATCTATATGAAGTATCCCTCGCATGGTAACTATTTTGAGGAAATTATCTAAAGCAAAATACCCCTGAGCTTTTGGGGATGAAATAAAAGATTCTAATTCAGCAAATTCACTAACGGGTTTTATTTGCCTTGCTTGTAACCCTCTTTCATCTTGATAGGTAATAAACGAAACTTCTATTTTTTTAACATCCTCTCCATTGTATAAATCGTTGTAGACAGGATTGTTCCCAGCCCCCTCTAGAAAAGTGTAGTGAAAGAAAAGAGGCTGCTTAAAGTCTTTTGACTCTATAAACCCATAACCTCGCTCAGTATTGTAAAATACTATGTAACCTTGATGCCTAGATTCCTGTGGCATATACGCTCCCATCAAGTATCAATATTAAAAATATTGTCCTTAGATATTTAAGCATTATACAACATTATAAAAACACCTTTGCACAGTTTGTTTACATCTACTAGTAATAGATACCCTGAAAACCCTTTCGCCACGTATTCACCCCAAACGCCTCTCAGCGTAATGCAGATCTCGCCGAGAGTCACGTCATTGAAGAGCGGCATCAGGTTCTCGTATATAAAAGGTGACTGTCAATCCATCGGTTTTTTGAAAATGAGCCGCAAGGTGTTTCCAACTTCACCCATGGGGCTCATCCCAACCAGCTCCCAGCCTTCTTGCCCAGATTGATTTAGAAAATCCGTCAACGTAGGTCTGCCCGTGTAGGTGGTGACAAATCCGCGCAGTGCTGTGCCGATCATGGCTCCATTGACTTCAATCACCTCGTTGTTTTCAGCGAGTGCATACAAATATTCCCAATTTTTCATTTCTTAGTTCCTTACCATTTCCTTTTTAATTTTTTACTTGACCTCTTGATAATTAATTAAAACTAGCCACAGAGTACACAGAGACCTTTGAGAAAAAGCTCTTTAAACTCATTTTCTCTGTGATCTCTGTGGCAAAGAAGACTTTTGTAAGAGGTCTACTAAAATCCTTCCGCCACGTATTCACCCCAAACGCCTCTCAGCGTATTGCAGATCTCACCGAGGGTCATATCATTTTCCACACATTCAATGAAGAGCGGCATCAAGTTCTCGGTGCCTTTGGCGGCTTGCACCAACCTGCCTCGTAACTCGGTCACTCGTTTCTCATCCCTCGCCTCTCTCAACTTCCGCAACTCCTCACGCTGACCCAACTCAATCGACGTGTCCACTTTCAAACGTTCCAACGTCAGCGTTTCGTCCACGGTAAATTGATTGACGCCCACGATCACTTGCTCTTTCCTTTCAATGGCTTGCTGTGCCGCATAGGCTGCGTTCTGAATTTCGTTCTGCATGAATCCGCGTTCGATGGATTGCATCGCTCCGCCCATTTCGTCGATCTTGGCGATGTAATCCAACGCGCCTTTTTCAATTTCATCGGTCAGA
>JAFLCF010000183.1 GCA_017303735.1 Anaerolineae bacterium | reverse complement strand
TCGATAAGCTCATTATATGGAGTTTGATTCTTTTCACAATGAACTTAAGGGGGATTTAACCGTTGACCATTGGTACTATATTGCTTTTCCTCAATACTGAATCACTTTGGTCAATTTCTTTGCCGTCACTATCGCGTTGTTCAATTCTTTTGGCAAAGGTGCAATGCCATCGAAGCCGGTGCGCCGAATAAACTCGATCAACATTTTCCGCAGGTCTTCCATTTTCCATTTGGCAAATTTATCTGGAGTGTCTAAACCTGCATCGTAATACAATCGCGCACGGACGCTCTTGATCGCCCCAAGCCGCGACAGGTCTGAAAGTTTGACCAGTTCCAAAATCTTCTTCAACGGGATGCTTGTTTGCTTGGAAAGTTTTCTGCGATTATCTGGTGTCTTTCCCGCCTTTAGCATGTGCTCCACGTTGACAATGCCCAATTCCTCCAGCCTGGCGATTACATCCAAGTCCACGCCGCGAAACTTACGCAGTTTGAAAACCTGGCGCGTTTTGGCTGTCCCTGCTTCGCGAAAGGCATGGGCAAAATACGCCAATTCAAGTTTCCCAGCAAACTTGAAATACAGGACCAAGCCGCGGATATGGACTTTAACCCGCTCCGGCTCGATAGTGTTGACATACTCCTGAACATCCCTTTTCCGCGCCTCATCCGCCCCGACGCCTGCCCCGCCAGCCAGAAACGTTTCAAACGCCTTGACCTGATTCACCAACTCCTCGACAACGTGTTCCTTTTTCCCAGCCTGCTTCAGGAATTTTCGAAATTCTTGTTCTTTCATGAGACCCTCCCAACTTGCCAATTTGACCTCATGAGCAAAGCATATCTTAAAGCCTTTCCACTTTCACGTGTTATTTGTCATACTTCAAGTTCGTTTCAACCGATTCCATACAAAACCGAGCAGGAACATCAGAGTTGCTGTAAGGACGATCGCTGACCCCGATACGACATTGAAATAATAACTAATGTACAGACCGATCACAGACGATAATGCGCCGATGCCTGCCGAGACGAACATCATCGGTAACAATCGACGAGTGAGCAGATATGCCGTTGCAGCCGGGGTGACCAACATGGCGGCGGCGAGACTGACTCCCACTGTTTGCAATGAGACGACGACGGTGAGAGCCAGCAAAACCAGCATGAGGTTGCGTAGGAGTTCAGCAGGCAGGCGTAATGTCGCTGCAAGGACGGGATCGAAGGAGATGACGAGGAATGGTTTGTAAAGAATGGCAACTGTGAGCAGAATGGCAAAACTCAAACCGCCGATCAGCCACAAGTCAGAGACACTAACGCCCAACACGTTTCCAAATAGGATGTGCGACAAGTCCACGGCATAGGTTTGCATGGTGCTGATGAGAGCCACACCTAGAGATAGGGCTGCGGCAAACAAAATACCGATGGCGGTATCTTCTTTAACAGCACCATCTTTAGTAAATAATCCGATCGTGAGTGCTACAGCTACGGCTGCGACGCCTGCTCCAATGAGCAAGTCGCCTTTCAAGATATAAGCAATGGCTACACCGGGCAGAATGGCATGAGCCATTGCATCGCCCAGGAATGCCATGCCGCGCAAGACAACATAAGTTCCCATCACAGCGCACAACACACCAACAATGACGGAGGCGAGCAGTCCGCGCTGCATGAATTCGTAGGTTAATGGTTCTAGGAGAAAGCTCATTGAGCCTCAGTGTGATGGTGATAATGTTCTTCATCTGGTGGACAGCATTCATCGACCAGCATCATTCCATTTTCCATCACGAGCAGTGAATTACCAAATGCCTGTGCAAGGTTTTCTTTGATGAATACTTCTTTCGGTGTACCAAACGCAATGAGACGGTGATTCAGCAAAAGCACGAGGTCGAAGCGCGAACCAGCGAGATTTAAATCGTGAGTGGAAACAATCGCAGTGACTTGTTTTTCCTGTAAATGATCAAGCAAACGCAATGTCGCTTCCTGAGTGGTGACATCCACACCGGTGAAGGGTTCATCCATTAAGAGGATGTGCGGTTCCTGTGCAATGGCACGCGCCAGAAAGGCACGTTGCTGCTGTCCGCCTGAAAGTTGACCGATGGAACGCCCTGCCAGATCGGCAATGCCCATTTGTGTAAGACTTTTATACACCATTTCTTTATCATAGGTCTTTGGCTGTTTGAACCAACCCATTTGCGAGAAACGCCCCATCATCACCACATCGTCCACTGTGACGGGAAAACGCCAGTCCACTTCTTCGCGCTGCGGCACATAGGCTACACAATCTTGATGGGACCCAAGCGATTCACCATGGATGAAGATATTTCCCTGTTGCAAAGGCAGCAAGCCAACCAACGCTTTGAACAGCGTAGACTTTCCCGCTCCGTTCGGACCGACCACGGCAACACGTGACCCATGCGGCACTTGAAAACTCAAGTCGCGCAGAATGGTCTTTTCGCCATAGCCGATGCTGATATTTTTTACTTCAAGACGATGTGGTGTATGAGACATTTCGATTTACGATTTCCATTGCTCTCTTCGGGGCTTAGCCCCGAAGAGAGCAAAAATCTATCCGGTTGCAAGACGCGTTTGTTTTGCTTCTATCTTACTTCAAAGCATTCACAATTTGTGTCACGTTGTGCTTCATCATATCAATATAGGTCGCGGCAGGAGCGCCATCCGTCAGGGACTCGAGATAAAGTGTATCCACAACGTTTACGCCTGTTTCAGCAGCGATTTGATTTGCCAAGTCTGCATTTTCCACTTCGCCCAGGAAGATGGCTGGCGCGCCGGAATTCTTGACTGCATCTACAGCGGCGGCGATCTCTTGGGCTGAGGCACTGGCTTCAGAGCTAAAGCTGGGCAAAATGGTATCCACGATCTCAAAGCCGTAGCGTTCAGCAAAATACCCCATGGCTTCGTGGTTTGTTACCAACAGACGACGTTCGGCTGGTACGGAGTCAACCTGTTCTTTGATAAAAGCGTCCAAGTCCTTTAACTGCGCAATGTACGCGTCGGCATTGGCTTTGTAGGTTTCTGCACCATCAGGGTCGGCTTCGCTCAATCCATCGCGGATATTTTCGACATAGGTGATGACGAGGTTCGGGTCAAGCCACATATGTGGGTCACCCGCTTCATGATCGTGTCCTTCTTCGCCTTCTTCAGCGTGTTCCTCGCCTTCAGCATGTTCTTCTTCGCCCTCATGCTCATGTTCTTCCATCGCATGCGGCGTCAGACCTGTCGTCGCTTCAATCACCAATCGTTCACCACCTGCGTTTTCCAACAACGGTTCGATGAAGTGTTCATACTCCACGCCGTTGAGGATCAACACATTGCTTTCGGCGATCTTTGTCACATCTGTGGGCGCAGCTTGATAGGCATGCGGATCCGCACCGATGGGGAGCAGGGATTCAACCACTACGCGATCTCCGGCTACGTTCTGGGCAATATCAGCCAGGAAGGAGGTAGAGGCGAGAACGCTCAAAGCGTTATCCGCGCTTTGAGGGGCAGACCCACACGCGGCGAGGAAAAGAGCCGCGAGGGTTAAGGTCACAATTAATTTATTGAAAATCTTTTTCATTTAGAACTCCTAATTTTTATCCCTCACATTGTGAGGGATTTGATGTTTGCTTTTCATGCTCTCGACAGGGCTTAGCCCCGTCGAAGCGTTATGAACGACAATTCGCGCACAGACCGAACAATTGCAGCCAATGCTCCTGAATTTGATAACCGGTTTTGCGCGCAATCGACTTGGTCAAGGCATCGAGATCATCGCCTTCAAAGAACTCGACCTGCCCACATTGCTGACAAAGCAAAAGGTGTTGATGCCCAATACCCGCCGCAATGAACGCCTGGCAACCCAGCGGTTGATGCACACGTTGAATGAGGTGCAGTTCTTCAAGCTTTTCAAGCGTACGATACACAGTCACCAAACCTAGCGCCCGATATTTCTTACGCGCCGTTTCGTAAACTTCACTAGGTGTAAGCGCATGAGTGGAGCCAAAGACCGTATCTACCACTGCGCGCCGCGCTGCCGTGATGCGATAACCATTGTCGTGCAGTTGTTCAAGCCACATTTCAGAGGATGCGATCATGAAATTCCTTACTGAAAATTATTTTCAATTAGTATAAGGGGAAAACTTTGAAGAGTCAAGAAAAAAGTGACAGTCACCTCAATGTTGACTGTCACTTGGCTTGCCTGCTACCACACCCAAACTGGTAAAAAACCATCTATGCGTAGATCATTCACTTCCCCGCTTTCCACGTCCAACACTTGCAGACGCGAAGAGAATGGGAAGACTTCGAGCGCGTATACCTCATACAGCAAATACTTGCCATCCGGCGACCAATTCAAACTGCCATGTAAAGCGTCGGCATCGTTGGTGAGCATGCGGGCACCGCTGCCATCCGCATTCATCAGCCAAATTTGGTCACCACGTGGAAGAGATAGGTCACGCTGCACAACCGCAATATTCTCACCGTCTGGTGACCACGCCGCAAGGGTATTTTCAAAGCCTGCATTCGGGCTAATATTTACCAAGGTCTGCGACTCGACTCCATACAGGAATAGTTCCGAGACAAACTGGTCCTTTCGAATGACCACATCGCGCAACAAGATCAATTTGCTATTTGGCGACCACAATGCCGCCGCGCCTAAAACATTTTCGATGATACGCGTCTCGCCGTTCTCAAGGTTATACAGGCGAATGCCCTCTGGCGTAGCATAACTCAACCACTCCCCGTTCGGTGACCAGCGCGGGTTACCGCCCGGCAATTGCGTATCTTGAAATACGGGTTGCGCTTCGGCAGTCGTCACATCCAGCCACCACAAGGTTGGCAGACCGCTGGCGTAGCCATCCAAACTGATGCTTTCATATATGATGCGCTGCGAGGTTGGCGACCAGACCAAACCCAAGCAGATCGCATCGGTACAATCGGTCAACTTTGAGCTCGCCAAGGTCTCTAAATTCAGCAGCCAAATCTCGTTTGAGGCGCTTTCGTTTTGGATGACATACACCGCCTGCGAAAAATCTGGCGCAACGGCAAATTCGTTCACGATTTGATTTTCACCAGACACCGCTTGAGACGTATCGTCTGCGTAGTCTGTGATGAATAAGTGCTTGATACGATTCTCGTCCTCACGCAGATAAAGAATCCGCGCCTCATTTACTGACATTTGAGCTGGTAGCACAAACCCAACATTTTCCTTCGCCCGAACCGCTGCACCCCAGGTCAGCGCCGCGCCGAGGATGACCACTACAATGGCGGAGACCAAGGGCATGACGGGTGCAAATCTATCGAGGAAACCCATGCGGTCAAAAAGACGACGACTATTGACCATGAGCAAGCCGATGACGATCAGCACCACTGCCAGACCAAGACTAAATGAAATGATGAGCGCCAGCCCAAGCATGAGACGATTGATGGCAATCGCAACCAGCAGAATCGCGATCGCATCCGGGCATGGGACGAGTCCGCCGCTGACGCCGAGGGCGATGAGTGAACGCCAGGTGATGGCTTCGGGAACATCATGCGAGTGCATTTTGCCGTCGCCGTGGTGATGCATGCCCGGCTTCATACGTTCCACTTTTATTGAGCCGATAGGTCGTTGAGCATTTCCTTTTGGTGTGAGGGAAATACGTTTAGGTTGAGGTTCCTTTTGTTTTCTGGAATCACGCCAAAACAAAAAACGCTGCCAGAGCAAATACACGCCCAAGCCGAGGATCAAAACGCCGGAGAGAATTTCAAGAAAGGGAATGATGGTCGTTGGCAGGATGTATTGTGACGCGGCTAAAGTAATGATGCCGAGTAAAAATACAGAGCCGGTATGCGTGAGCGTGACGACAGTTCCAAGAACGATGGCATGCCATGAAGTTCCGCGTGAGCCAACGAGGTAGGCAGCAACCACCGTCTTGCCGTGACCGGGAGTCAGTGCATGGAGTGCACCAAGGGCGAGAGCGATGACGAGTGCGAAAAAGTAAAAGGTGAAAGAAAGCTCTTTGCTGCGGACCAGGTCGAGGAGGATGTCTTGAGGCGAGCGTTCCTGTAGTTCAGGCACCACTTGCTCGGCGGTTTCAGTGACCACATCTTTCTTCTGTCCGAACGGCAATGCAGGTGAGCCGCTGTCCCATGAGGTGAGCAGACGACTTTGGTCTTCGATGGTCTCTGGATTGCGGATGTGGTCGATGGTGAGGATGTGACTCTTTTGCGAAGGGAAGAGGAAGGCGCTGCCATCTTCGGCTGTAAGGGAGAACCAGTTGATGGATTTTGGCGGGAGCATCGTATTTTCGACGATGATACGCTCGGTGTTATTCGCGCTTGCGCTCAGATCCGCAGAGAATTTGAAGGTGATGAGTTCCTGCCCAGATTGAAAGCCAGTGAGTGTGGCGGGCAGTTGAACCGAATCCATGTTCAGCGGCAGAGATTTTCCATCGAGGCTGACCAGTAACAGGTCACGATAGGAGGCGCTCCAGGATTCGGATTCAGAAGCACTGACCGAGCCATCCTGATCTTTATCCATTTCTGCCCATAGAAAATTAACCAGCAAGGGACCCGGTTTTATCTTCCATTCGATCTGCATTGTGGTTTGCGAGAAGGTGATGGATATGGTGTGGGCGTATAGATCTGCAGGGTGGGCGCGAGCGGTGTGGGTGGGGAATAAAAGCAAGGCGATGGCTGTGATCGCTATCAATTTTATGAAATGCTTTTTCAAAGGAACTCCATTATTAATAATTCGTCATTGCGAGGAAGGCGATAGCCCGACGAAGCAATGACGGGTGAGACTTACGGCAGCCACTGCGGCAGAATGCCTTCTGTGATAACGCTTGATAGGTTGGTGTCACTTTGCCACAAGCCGATCTCTGGGTTGTACTGCCCATTCAATTTGAATTGCTGAAAGAGCAAAGCTCTCCCCCACGGATCCCATTGCGGGGATGTGTATGTGTATTCCGAGTCGCCAGCAATGATGATTCCATCTAATAAATTCGGGTCAAATACCCATAAAGCTTGCGTCGGTTTTTCCACATCAACACGCAGGCTGAGTACGGCGCGATCTGGCAACGCAGACCAGGCTATTGAATAATACGAATAATCATATGTATCTTTTTCGCCGATGAAGATGGTAGTCTCATTCGTCGAAAGGTCGGCAAGTTTCACTTGTGTACGACCGCCTGTTTCACTTTGTTCAAAGGTGGTGTAAAGAAACTGAGTGGAATCAGGAGACCATGTGACAGGTCCGCCAGTGGTGGAAGCGAAGAGGAAATGTTCGCCGGTTTGGAAATCGATCAAGTTGATGAAATCTGCAAGCCCATCAAACGAAGCGAGTTTGTTCGCATCAGGTGACCAGGAGGGGTTGTATCCCAAAATCTGCCGGTCTTCGTAGACGGGACCATTCGCGCCGCTTTCGAGGTCAATGACCCAGATACGCGGTGAACCGAAGGGCAGGTCTGGGGTGGGTCCGGCAGCTTCGCGGGAATAGGCGATGCGTTTATCTCCCGGCGCGATCACAGGGGTGGTGCAGCGATCAAAGCCACAATCCATTAAGACCGACGCATCACCACCGGCACGACTCACCCGCCATAAGTCGATGCCGCCATTTGTATTGATGGATGTAAAAATAATAAACTCGCCGTTCTGAGAGACGTCGTATGAAATTACTTTAATATCTTCTGAGGTGAGGCGCTTTGCATCTTTGCCGCTTGAGTCCATTGACCAGATGCCGCTTTGTCCGTTTTCAGAGATCAGATACGCCACTCTTGGCTCACGCACGTGGAATTCCCATGTCTGCGTTTTTTTTACTTCGCGCCCATTGATGTTGATCTCGCCTGCACTGACCTTCACAGAATAATTCACGCCGCGCTCATATGGCTTGAGCGGCACATAACGCATGCTGTAGGTGTCCACCCATTCCAGATACCCTTCATGGATCGGGTCAATGGATATCAGGTCAGATGTGATCTCCGCGTCGATCGCTTCAGAGAAGGTGAAGGTGATCGCCCCATATGGACCCACCTCACCAGCATCCGGGACGTCTGTACGTGCTTGAACGCCAGCATTCTCTCCTAACAAGATGATGAATCCCACGATCACAGCCAGCCCAATGAGCAAGCCAATTGCAAGGGTATCAACGGTGAAGCGAATTTTCATGGAAAGAGATACGGTTGGGCAGGAATGTCTGTAGGGTTGACGGCTTCTGCAACGATCATGGGGGTGCGCTGTCCGTTCAAGTCTACAGCGTCAATGGTTCCCTGTACTACAACCCAGGTATCTTGTTGGAGGGTTGAAGCGTCCTGCCATAAAACAGGCATGGCAATGGCAAAACCATCGGCAGCACAACAAGAGACGACGAAGCGACTGACAAAGAATTGATTCGTTTCCAACTCTTCATCGAAATATACAAAACCAACCACCGAAGCCTTCTGTCCGATGAATTG
>JAFLCF010000182.1 GCA_017303735.1 Anaerolineae bacterium | reverse complement strand
TGGAATGGAAGATGACCATGATCTTCAAGAAATTTCCCAGCACGCCCATGTACGGCTGCACCAAGCTCACCTTTGGCGAAGACAATCGCATCATCCGCCAGCGCGACTACTACGACCTCTGGGGCGACATTTTCAACGAGATCCCCTGGTTCCATCGTCCCTACAGAAAATTCATGCACAAATATTTTGGATAGGCAGGCTTCCCTTTGAAACTCCCTGAAGAACTTCAATTTATTGAAAACGCAAGGCTACCGCAAAAAACCACTTCCGCCCGGCTGGATGGCAAAACCTGCATCATCACCGGCGCAACCTCAGGCGTCGGCTACGAAGCCGCAAAACGGATCGCCCAAGCAGGCGCGCATTTGATTCTGGTGAATCGCAACGCCGAAAAAGCGGATGCCCTCAAAGCGGAACTCACGGCTCTTTCCGGTGCCAAAGTGGATCTCATCCATGCAGATTTTTCCAAGCTGGATGATGTTCAACGCGCCGCCAGCCAGATCCTGCATCAATTCCCTGCCATTCATATCCTCATCAACAACGCAGGCGTCCACATGACCACCCGCCAACTCACCGTGGATGGTTTTGAAACCGCCTTTGCCGTCAATCATCTGGCGTCGTTTTTATTTACCCGTCTACTGCTCGATAAGATCATCGCCTCTGCCCCCGCCCGCATTATTCAAGTCAACTCCGAAGGGCATCGCTTCAACGGCTTGAAATTGGATGATCTCACTTGGGCAAAACGTAGATACAAAGGTCTGCAAGGCTATGGCGCTTCTAAGACCGCCCAGTTAATGACCGTATGGGAACTCGCCGAACGATTGCAAGGCACAGGCGTCACAATCAATGCCGTCCACCCGGGTGAGGTTGCCACGAACATCGGCATGAACAACGGCTGGCTTTATCGCTGGTATCAAACCTACCTGCTTGCGCATGTTCTCAAAGACCCCAAAATTTCTGGCGAAGCCCTCTACTACTTTGCCGCCGCCCCCGAACTAAACACCACCAGCGGAAAGTTCTTCAACCTGACGCACGAAGAAAAACCCGCCGCTCATGCGTTGGATAGAAAGATCGGCAAACAAATCTGGGACATCAGCGAAGACCTAACCGGCTTGCATCACAAGCTGATGGGGAATACAGCTTCCACCGCAGTAGAAAACCCCGGCTTTACTGCTGCTTCATAATAAATAGGTGACAGTCACTTTAGAAGTGGCTGTCACCTTATCCATACCCCATGCGCAAACCACAAACACCTCCCTTTGTTTTCAAAAATATTTACCCGTGGTTTAGATACATATTACTCTTTGGGCGCAACCTTCATCAGTTCTTCATGAACTTGCTCACATCGTTTAGCAAACGCCCAACTTCTTCTCCCATTTTACCAGACGCCTACACCGCCTCAAACTCAACGACAGTTGATTCTCAACTTGAGCTTCACTGCCTCGAAGGAACTCTACCTGCCGATATCGAAGGCTCGCTGTTCATCTGTCAATGCCTGGGCTCACCAGAAGCCTACATGGTTGGCGATACCAACCTCGTCCGCATCGACTTTGATGGAAAAGGATCCCGCCTCACAAACCGCCATCTGTGGACTCCCGCCGCCATCGCCCGCCACCAACTAAAAGATACTCGTCACCGTTTTGACTTTTTCGGTTTCATGTATCTCTCGCCCGGCTTGGGCATGTTCTCCTACACAGAAGGTTTGTACCTATTGCCAGATGGTCGCTTGGCAGTCACTAGCGATATTGACCGCCCGTGGGTTATTGAGAGAGACAGCCTGCAAGCCGTCACACCGGTTGGGGGCAGAGACGAATGGCTGCCCATGCTTGCGGACAATGCCGGAGAAGTGCTGGGTAGTCTCTTCGCTGGCTATAACAATTCTCACGTCCTCTACACTGACCACGAAAAAGGGGAAACCTTTCTGGTCAACTACCGGCTAAAGCCAAACAACCCAGACCACCCAGTCAAGCTAATGCGCTGGGACAGTTATCACGATCTAGAATCATGGACCGTCGTAGACAAGAACGGTGCCGAGATCGAGATCAAACAAAGCATCCATGAACTGGTCTTCACGCGTGATTACATCCTGCTCGCCGATACTGCCTTTGTAGCCGGTACTGAAATGTTCACCCCCTGGAAGAGTGCAAAACTGCCCGATAAAAAAACCGTTGTCCACATCATTGATCGGCGTGACTTGATCCCTGGCAAGAAAACGGTCTCCTCAAAGCAAGTGATAGTGAATGGTCCCTGCATTCACTTAATGCCAGAATACGAAAACCCCAACGACCAGCTCACCGTCTACATGCTGCACACCCCAGCCACAAACACCGCAGAACTCCTACGCAGCTATGATCGCGACCTGAACGGAACTCTTTTCCCTAAGCATCTCACCGGCTACGGCACCCTGCCCGTATTAGACCTAAGCAGCATTGGCAAACATACAATTGATGCAGCACATTCTGAAGTGAAAACATCCGAATATATTTCTGAAATGCCCTATTGCTGGGGACCTTATCTTTACACCTACATGGGTCGGCAACTAGAACCCTATCGCGGACAAGACCTCTTCATTATGTTCAAAGGGTTCTCGTCAGATGTGCTACCCAAACGTATTTTCAACGCCTACAAAGACGCATCCGCTCGTACGGTTCCGCTTGAAAAAATGATCGGTGGCGAAGGGTTGCATCATAACAACTCGATCTGCCGGATCACCACCCAAGAGTTCAAGATCGCCGATGCTTATGTTTTTCCAGATCGGGTGCTGCTGTATACCATCGCGACTCTTGAGTCAAACCGCCCGGAAAAATCTGGCTACATTATTGCCGGAGTAGTCACCGACCAAAAAGCAGGCGAGCATTCTTCTGGGCACGAGTATTGGATATTCAACGCCTCCGACCTGGCGAAGGGACCCATCTGCAAGCTGGGGCATGAGGCTCTGCATAATTCCACTCTCTTTCATACAATCTATATCCCCAAATCGGTTGCGCACACCTTAGATCAAAAGAAAGTCTCGTATCACATACCGATCCGAGCAGACTACCCAAAAGAAGAACTTGTCAAATGGGATGCCAGCGTCTTGGAATGTTTTGAAGAAGTTATCTATCCATTATTTGATCGATCTAACCCCACAGCACGATGAAATTCCAAAGCAAATCATATGCCCACCATTATAAAAGCACCTGCGCCACCCAATGCCCTCATCCAAAAATACACGTCTATGCCCGGCGCGTATACAGATAGTTACCTGACCGAGCTTCCCAAACAGGTTTCTTTTTCTGATTACGTCTTTGCTTTCTACATCACGCCCCTCTTCAAAGTTGAGCGCTTGATTCTGACGCTTTTCGTTCGCAAACCGTCCACAGATAAAGATGCGCGTGAACTGGCAGATGGGGTCCGCACCCAATTCGCGGCGTGGACAGTGGAAGCCCGCGAAGAGAATCAGATTCTGATGTGTGACTTTGCAGGCAGTACCCGTTCATGGTTCATGAGCGTCCCAACAGAGGCAGTCACCCGTCTGTACTTCGGGTCGGCAGTCGTGCCGCATCGCATTTCCAAGAACGGCAAACCCTCACTGGGGGTTTTCTTCACAGCCTTGTTGGGGTTTCATAAGGTCTACTCTGTTTTGCTGTTGTGGTCGGCAGGCAATACGTTAAAGAAGTATTCTTAACCCATCCACCCTTTGGCGGATGGTCTTCATGAAGACTTGCGATTAACATGAAACCATTCGTTGAAAGGAGAGACATCATGAAAAACGGAACATGCCCCAAATGCAACTCCACTGAGATCATTGGGGAAGCCCACCTGCGCGGCAGCGACAGCATTCCACCCTACATCAGCATCGTCGAGCCTGAACCGCCCAACCGTCCCTTCGTGTGGGTGCCCAAAAGCGAGCAAAGTCAATTCTTGGCATATATCTGCGGAGCATGTGGCTATACTGAGTTTTACGCGATCCGATACCAGGCTTTGAACGAAGGGCGCAAAAAAGGATTCAAAAGCAGGTGATAGTGCTCTCTATCATCGTAGATTATCGCGAAACGTCAACAGCATAATATAAGCACGCAGAGGATTACTACGATACACCTCCGCCGTGAATTCATCGTGCAAGAATTGACTATATCCCGGTTCATTCTTGACCTCGGGGTTGTCCAAATTTGTGAACGCCATTTCCCAAGCCGGAAATTGCCGCTTCTGGATCTGTTCCGTTGAGATGATGGACACATCTTTATGGCGCGGGTCTTTCTTGATCGTTTCATAAAGAGCCATTACAACATCATCCGGTCCTTCCAGGGCTTGCATGAAATTTCCGCCTTTATATAACAACAAACCGGTCACATCCTTAGCAACGTTATTTTCACGGCTCACTTTCAAAATATCCAGCAACTCTTCGGCGTTCATTTCTCGAACCGACGAACTTACATAAATTAAAGACAGCATTTTATTTTTTTCCTTATCTTTCCTATTCTTAAAAAATTATATCAAACACAACCGGCGTCCCTATTTCATTTTCTTCTTTATGGATGCATACCGCGAAATGAGATGCACCCACCAGGGCGATAACTTCGTTCTGACCTTCGCCCGCCGAATGACCATTCGCATCTCCTCCGGACCTGTGAACGGGTCCAGCAACAAAACCGACTTCCCCACTTCAATTGTTCCATGCGCATCTGACCCGACCGTGCCGGGCAAATTATGTTTCTCGGCAAATGCCTTTGCCTTCTGGTTGAAACGCGGGTCGAGGCAGCGAGAATTAAATACTTCAATGGCATCCACAAGCGGGGCAATGTCCAACAGGTCTTTTTCCAACCAGCCGCCTTTACGATGTGTATCATACGGATGAGATACGCTTATGAATGCGCCCTGTTCACGCAGAATCTTAATCGTCTCCAGCGGAGTCAACCCAGCGGGAATCTCCTCCTGCACAAATGCCGCCAGGATCTCGCCCCGGGTGGTCATGATCTCTTCACCAACGATGACCAGTTCCGGGTCCAGAGCCTGAGCCGCTTTTGCTCCAGCAATCGAGTTATGGTCGGTGATGACGAGTCGGTCTAATCCCTTTTCGCGGGCTACACGAATCAGGTCTTCTGGGCGGGTCAGGGAGTCTTTTGAAGCGTGGGTATGGCAGTGAAATTCGAGAGTGAGCATGACAATATTCTACCAACCCGCTCGCGAAAACAGGTTTTTTGATATAAAATATTCACACCATGATGAGGCGAGTCACTTCCGGGGTCGGTTCGTTTTTGCAAACCCCTTTCGGGGTTCTTTCTGTCACAACCCTTGTCTTTCATGGCATTTTATTAGCATTGGGGATGGATTATACAAACCCGTTCGTGCTTGGCGCTAGCGGATTCCTCTTACTCGTTGATTTTGCCGTCGCTTTTTCACTCATCGATAAGATGGTGTATTTCTTTTCACAGTTCGTCCTGCCAGTAAACACACCAAAAGACCGGCAGGAGATCTATGCACGCGTCAGTGGCTTTGATGGGCGACGTGGACCGACCGTGTATGTAAAGAATGGGCGTGTGATCCGGCACGAAGGGGAAATGAACCGGCAGGGTCCCGGTGTGATCGTTCTGGATACAGCCAGTGCTGTCGTCTTGCAAACGGATACTGCCATCATTGGTCCGGCGGGTCCTGGCGTTCGCTTTACGAGTGGGCGTGAAAAAATTACCACAGGTGAAGGGGTCGATCTGCGCACACAGTGGCAATTCATCGGTCCGCAGGTGACCGACCAGCCATTCATGAACAATCCGACGACTGCTGAGTCGAAAAAAAATAATGAGACCCAAGCCCGCCGCCAGGCAACCGCCGGGCATACTCGTGATGGGTTTGAGATCTCTGCTACCATCAGCATCAAGTTTCGCATCAGGCGACCTGAAACGAAGGTCGCCTCTGAAAGCGGAGTTGTTTCTCAATATGGGTACAACGCCGAAGCCGTACTCAATGCCATCACCAGCGAGGTGATCGAGCTTGGTACCGCCGAGAGCAAGCGCACCCGCATGGATTGGCACCGCCTGCCTGCTCATCTCGTGGTGAACTTGTGGCGCGAATATGTGCGTAAATTCAAACTAGGTGATCTGTTCAAGTCTGATGGCGTTAGCGGACTTCAGATCATCGAAACCATGATCAATCGGCGTGTACAGCGCGAGTTTGTTGCTCCGCTCGACGATACAGGTTTGCCCGTGACCACCGGCGAAGCCTTCCCCAGCCTTGAATATCAACAACTCATGGCGCGCGGGTTGGAGATCATCGCGGTACGCATCCACAATGTAGTCATCGAACCCTTCCTCGAAGAACAGATCATCGGGAATTGGAATGCAGAGTGGACGAAGGTCGCCAAACATGAAGAAGCTCTGCTAAATGAACGCGAAAAACTGCTTGAAACCGCAGCACACAATGAAGCCCTCAAGCGTTTTGTACGAAAAGCCTCAGAAAAATTTGACAATCCGATAGCCGTTCCAGAAGATGTTTTCGCCACCCTGCAAGACCTGATCGAACCGATCCGTGAAATCGTCCTCATTGAAAGCCGGGCGGGCAACCAACACGAGTCTGATGTCAAGAAAAGATTGGAAGAGGTCTGGCGATGGCTGTTGGTCGGTAAATTGGATTCGAAAACGCGGCAGCGCGACGAGGGCAAGTCATGAAAGTGAAAATGCCTCGTTTTCCGAACATGCAGGCTGACCCAATGCTATTTGGGTTAAGCGATGAGGCTGTCGAATATCGCACCGCGTGGATCGCCCGCACCCGCGGACTAATCCATCTCGCCCTCAGCCTGCTCACCATCGTAGTATTGATATTCCTAACAACGAACAACATAGTGCGCATCGCCATTGTTGTGCTGGCAGTGATCAAATATATGCCGTTATTTTCGGTCATCACCTCACAGGCAAAATCCAAAGCGGCTTCGTATCTTGCTGATGTTTTCGAACTTGAAGACCCCGCCACTGCTGAAGATTTCATCGATGACATTGCCTTCGGGTACGGGAAAAATGCAACCTACGGCGAATGGGCAGAGAAGATCACCATCAACGAGGGCAAGATATCTGAAAAGGACGAGCACTCTCCCATCATCCTCATTGGTGGACCCGGGTTTGTGCAAGTCAACCTCGACAGTGTAGCCCTGCTCGAACGGGTAGACGGCACCCCCGAGATCATCGAACCGCGCGCCGAACCGTGGAAGCTCGGTCGTTTCGAACGCCTGCGTGAGATCGGGAAATCGGACGAGATCGGCAAACGCGAATATGCCATCATCAACCTGCGAGACCAGTTCATGCGCGGACTGCCGGTCAAATCGCGCACCAAAGACGGCATTCCGCTTGAAGCGCTGGATATCAAGGTCATGTTCAGCATTCTGCGCAAACCTGAAACAGAAAAATCTGCCAACAAGAAATATAACTACGATGAAAGCGCAGTCTACAGACTGGTATACGATCAAGCCATCATCTCACCCACACCGCCCAAAACCGCCGGGGTCTCATTCCCCTGGGACACCACCCTCGTGCCGCTCATCACCGGCGAAATCGAATCTCTGATCACATCACATACCCTGAGCGAGATCCTTGCCAGCATCAGCACCAAAGAAATCGACTCGCTCACGCATAACGAAGCCACCAATATCCAGATCCGCTACGAGATGACCGGCGAACAAACAGCGGTAAGCGGCACATCCCGCCCAACACCCGCCTTTCAGTCACGCTCGCGCATCACTGAAAGATTTTTCCGACCTGAATTTCAAGAAAAAGCCGCGCAGCTTGGCATCAGCATTCATTGGATCGACATCGGCACCTGGCAACCACCTTCCGAGGGCATCATTCTCGAAGAACTGAAGAACGCCAGAAAGTTAATGGACGATAACGCCCGCAAAAGCAATCAGATCGCACAGTTGCGTAAACAATACGAGATGAAAGAATTGATGGATCTCGTCAGCCAAATCATCATCGGCGGATACAGCAAATCGAGCAATCAGGGCTCGAACCGCAAACTATCCAACCGCGAATTGAACGACCTTGCAAAGGTGCTCGAAGATAATCAGGAAGTGACCGTCAGCTCCGCTCTATTCCAGCGTTTCTCCAACGACGCCGCCACCAAACGCGACACCGCCACCGTTGCGCTCGACATGCTCAAAGCCTTCCGCAAGGAATTCATCGTTGCCATTGATCTGATCAATAAGGAAAATCGCTCGTCGATCGATAAACAAGCCGATATCGCCCGCATCGAAAAAGTGCTGCGCGATATCGACTATCATGTTACAGAATACAATAAAAGCCATCACTCATGAAACATCCTCACATAAACCTCTCCGTTGAAGTTACACGCGCGCTCAATATCGGCGCGCCCGTCGTCGCCCTCGAATCGACTGTCATTACGCATGGGCTTCCACATCCGCAAAACCTCAGCCTCGCCCGCGATATGGAAAAGAAC
>JAFLCF010000181.1 GCA_017303735.1 Anaerolineae bacterium | reverse complement strand
CCGTCCCATCCAATGTGCATTTGCACGGCTTTCTTGATAGAGAAGGTGTGCGTGCTGTGCTTGCTCAAACGGATGTTGCCCTGGGCACGCTTGCACTGCACCGCAATCAAATGCAAGAGGCTTCGGTACTGAAGGTCCGTGAGGCTTTGGCGTTTGGGATTCCTGTTGTGATCGCCTTCCGTGATACTGATTTGCATGATGTGACTCTCAACACCATCCTTCGTATTCCCAATACTGAAGAAAATGTGAAAGAGAACGCAGAACGAATTCGCAGTTTTGCATACGATATGATCGGCAAACGGGTGGATATTAATTCGGTCGCGCCCTACCTTGATCAGCGCAAAAAAGAAGAGACACGGCTGGAGTTTTTCGAACAGATTCGTAAAAAGTAATCTTCCTGCTAACTTTAAGATCGCTTTGGGCGAAAGAACATCGCCCTCACAATGCCATGAATTGGCTTTGTTATAATCCCCTCGCATTTCAATTCAATCGAACTGGAACCTTTCTCATGAAAATTCTCACAGTGGTTGGAGCGCGTCCGCAGTTTGTGAAGGCGGCAGCGGTCAGCCGCATCTTGCGCGAAAAACATACCGAAGTGCTGGTACATACTGGCCAGCATTACGATGAACGCATGTCGGAAGTTTTCTTTCGAGAATTAGGCATTCCCGAACCGGACTACAACCTGGAAGTCGGCTCTGCCGGGCATTCTGTGCAGACGGGTGAAATGCTTATCCGCATGGAGCCGATCTTTGAGCAGGAAAAACCCGATTGGGTGTTGGTGTATGGTGATACCAATTCGACACTTGCTGGCGCATTGGTCGCTTCAAAATTGCATATTCCTTTGGCACATGTTGAGGCGGGACTGCGCAGCTTCAACCGCGAAATGCCCGAAGAGATCAATCGTGTGTTGACCGATCATGTTTCGCAACTGCTTTTCTGCCCTGCTCAAAAGGCGGTTGAAAATCTCAAACTCGAAGGCGTGATTTCTGGTGTACATGTTGTGGGAGATGTGATGTACGATGCGGTCATGCGCCATGCTGATGCGGCGGAGAAGAAATCGCCTATTTTGAAATCGTTGAGTTTGAAACCAAAGCAATATCTGCTGGCAACGGTCCATCGCGCTTCGAATGTGGACGATACGACGAAATTATTGAACATCCTTGAAACCTTTTCCATGCTCGCTGAGCCGGTGGTATTTCCCGTTCATCCACGCACACGCAAGGCGATCGAATCAGCTGGGTTCAAAGTTGGGGAAAATATTAAACTGATCGAGCCGGTTGGGTACCTCGATATGCTTTGGCTGGAGAAAAATGCCCGCATGATTCTCACGGACTCAGGCGGTGTGCAAAAAGAAGCCTATTGGTTTGGTACCCCCTGTGCCACATTGCGTGAAGAAACGGAATGGGTGGAAACAGTGGAATCTGGCTGGAATGTGGTTGTGGGCATCGAACGCGAACGGATTCTGAACGCTGTCCACAATTTCACCGTCCCTGCTTCACACCCCAATCTATTTGGGGACGGCGATGCGTCGCAGAAGATCGTGCGCTTGCTCGAAAATAACAATGGATAAAAAAAATATTTCCATTCTTCTGGTTGGCACACAAATGGCGACCGGTGGTGCACAGAAAGTCCTACTGGATCAGTCGACTTGGTTCCATTCGCAGGGGCATAAAGTTTCTGCTGTGTTTTTTTACGATAAGGAAAACCTGCATGAACGATGGCAGTCGAATGCTGCCTTTCCCATTATCAATTTGGAGGCTTTCCGAAAAGGCGCTGGGGCTTTGACAAATGCCTTCTCTTTAATCGGCGGCTTGTTCCGCTTGTGGAAGTTAATCCGCCATGAAAAGCCGCAAGTAGTGGAGATGTTCACGCACGACAGCAATATGCTCGTCCTGCCGCTGGCTTGGTTGGCTCGAGTTCCTGTCCGCATTCCTACGCATCATGGCATCATTGATGGTTTCCCGCGCTGGCGTGAACGCATCCATGCATGGATGGTCAATCATCTTTCTCATGGCATTGTGACAGTCTCAGATTTGACGATGAAGAAAGCCCTGGAAGAAGGAATTCAGAAAGATAAGATCAGTGTCATCCCCAATGGCATTGCGCCAGTTAAGTTGACTAAAGCAGACCGGTCTGAAGTCCGCAAACAAATGGACGCTGGGGAAAATGATGTATTCTTGCTTTCAGTGGGTCGGTTGGTATATCAAAAGGCTCACGAATACTTAGTCTCTGCTATGCCTGCCGTTTTGAAGGAATTTTCAAACGTAAAAGTTGGTGTTTGCGGTGATGGTTTGTTGCGTGCCGACTTGGAAAATCAGATCCGATCACTTGGGCTTGAGAAAGAGATAAAGTTATTCGGCATGCAGGCGAATGTGACGAAATATCTCGCTGCCGCGGATGTGTTTGTCCTGCCTTCGCGTTGGGAGGGGTTACCAATTGCCTTGCTCGAAGCGATGAGCGCAGGGCTGCCTGTCATCGCCACACGAGTGGAAGGCGTGGATGAAGTTGTGGAGGAAGGCGTGCAGGGTGTATTGGTGCAGCCTGAGTCTACAGAAGATCTGGTGAAAGCTATATTACAATTATCCAAAGATGCAACCCAACGACACCGAATGGGAGACGCGGCGCGCCTTCGCGTTTTGGAACGATATACAGTCGATAGCATGTGCGAGCGGTACTTATCATTATTCGAACAAAGCCTGGGCGAAGGGAAAACCAGAGAAGCGCAGAATCAGGCAAAGGTTTAAGCATGAAACGTTTATTTAGTGAGCAGACTCAATTCATTGTGGCGGGCATTACTGCATGGTTCATCACTCAGGCAGTTGTCGAGTTCTACAATGTTGCCTGGGGCACGGGCAAGGCGGTGGGGCAATTCTCTCCGAGTTGGTTCATCCTGTTTGTAGTGTTCATTCTTGTTGCGGTGACCTTATTTATGGGGTTTACGTTTGCGATGCTTCGCCCTGAAGTCTTTAGTGGACTCAACCAACGTCTCATTTCGTATCGCAGTCGTTTTGTGTTGGCGAGCGGAGTGCTGGCGATCTTTGTGCTGTTCCTTCCTATTTGGTTTTTACAGCGCACCATGTGGGGCATCGTTTTCAATGGGATATACATTCGCGCGTTGATATGGGGTTTTGCGGTATTTGTGTTATCGGTCCTGCTCACAAGAGATACCCGGTTGATCTCATGGAAGGCATTCCTCGCTTCATTGATCCTGACGGCGGGTGCGTTTACGATTGCAGTGTCTTTGCAAAATGTGACAGAGTATCCGTTCTCATTGGCGTGGTCTGAAGGCAATCGCATTTGGGATTATTCGATCATGTTCGGGCGTGAGCGTTATGACATTGCTGCGAATCAAGACATCTTCGTTCTGCTCGACCCGGGCAGGCAATTCATAGGTGGCATTCCATTCCTTATTCCCGGCGTTACTATTGCCGGTGTTCGTTTGTGGGTTGGGCTTACGCTCATCATTCCCTATTTTCTTGTAGGGTTGGCAGCGTTCATCGTTGCCGATAAAGATACTCGTCTCTGGTTGTTGATGATGGTCTGGGTCTTTCTTTTCCTGCGGCAGGGACCCATCCATACACCGTTGGTGGTTGCTGCCGCGATCACCGTCTTTGCTTGGCGCAAGCCGTTGTGGGTTGCTGTTCCTTTGGTGATCTATGCAGGATTTTTCGCCCAGTCGAGCCGGTATACCTGGTTGTTCGCTCCCGGCTTATGGATCGGAATGCTGGAGTTGGCTGGCGCCTCATTACGTGATGGGAAGTTGGATCGAGCCCATTGGGTTCGGGCGATCTCGTTAGGCTTGTCCGGCGTCTTTGGCGGATATTTATTACCGAAACTCATGCCGCTCTTTAATATTTTTACCCTGAATGAAGAAACAGCTATTTCTCCAGTAGATATTACAGAACAGATATCTCAAACAGGCGTGACGGCTGAATTTGTTGCTGAGGATGTAGCCAATCAACCCTACCTTTGGTATCGTCTGCTGCCTAATCCAACTTACGGCACAGGGATTTTACTTGGACTGCTTATAGCAGTTCTGCCAGTTATCATCTTTTTGGTCTGGCTTGCCATTTCAAAAAAATGGACATTGAATATCTGGCAAAAGCTCGCCATCGTGGGTCCATTGATTGCGTTTCTTGGGGTCGGCTTGGTTGCCAGCACCAAGATCGGTGGCGGCGGTGACTTACACAACATGGATATGTTCCTGATCGGTGTGGCGTTCACAGTCTTCATTGCATGGGTCAACGGTGCAAAGGAAATTGTCCTTGGTGGTGGCATGCCCATGTCAATGCGTCTAGTACTGATCGCTGCATTGGTAATTCCTGCAATTGTTCCGTGGCGGCAGGTACGCTCTTTTAGCTACGGCGACAATATTGAAGCCATAAAAATACTAACCGATACCCCTGATGAAAAAGCCTTTGATATGCTGCCCGATAGCGCCACGATCAACACCGCTCTTGAAGAAATTCAAGCCGAAGTTGATTATGCAAAGGAATTCGGCGATGTTCTCTTTATTGACCAGCGTCAGTTGTTGACCTTCAACTACATCCAAGGTGTCACCCTGATCCCCGAGTACGAGAAGAAGATGTTGATGAATGAAGCCTTGAGCGGTCACGCAGATTATTTCTCAGGCTTCTATCAAAACCTAGCCAGCCAGCGATTCTCACTCATCATCACAGAACCTTTGCGGACTCCTGTTAAAGATAGCACCTATGAATTCGGCGAGGAGAACAATGCCTGGGTAAAGTGGGTGTCCATTCCGGTGCTTTGTTATTATGAAGAAATACAAACCTACAAAGAAGTCAATATCATGCTTCTCGTCCCAAAACCCGTGCCAGACGATTGCTCGCAGTACATACCGCAAGGAAACTAAATGAATCTTCGCTATCTTTTGCTCCGCCTTGTTCGCCATTTCATGCCCGAGGGACTGGCGCGTTTCCTACTTAAACGCCGCTGGATCATCAAACCGGGGCTTGAGTCACGTGACCCGTCTGCGGCGGTGGAACAGTATGTTCAGGTACTCTCGAAACAAGATGTGACTCTCACAGGCAAACGTGTGTTGGTATTTGGTTATGGCGGGCGTTTTGCCGTCGGTGTGGATCTGCTCAAGCGCGGCGCGGCGCATGTGGTTTTGTGTGACCATTTTGTGTTGTTGGATACCGAACGCAACCGCGAACTGCTTCCAGACTATGTGATGTATCTGAAAGAGGAACAGGATGAGGTCCAGCCGCGAGGCGAATTTATCACCTTGCTGCATGGTGATATCCGCGAGGAATCCATTCAAAGGCAAATTTCCCAGGTCGATGTTGTCCTCAGCACTTCGGTCTTCGAGCATTTGGACGATGTACCCGGCATCACAAAAGCGCTGGCGAAGTTGACCGCGCCGGGCGGCATTCATGTGCATTTTGTAGATTTACGCGACCACTTCTTTAAGTATCCGTTCGAGATGTTGAAATTTTCAGAGAGCGCTTGGAAGAATTTCTTAAACCCCACCAGCAATCTGAATCGTTATCGTTTGAACGATTACAAACGCGAGTTTGAAGCGAATTTTGCCAAGGTTGAATTTAAAGTATTGGAACGGCTCGTAGATGAATTCCGCAAAGCGCAGACTGCGATCCGTGCGGAGTTCAAGACGGGCGATGAAGCGGCAGATGCGGTGACCTTGATCCATGTCGTGGCGCGTCAGCCGAAATAGCGGAGAAGCGGGATGTTTAAAAAAGTTGAATCGATTTTCCAGCGGTATGAATTTTTAATACCGCTTTTTCTTTTCCTGCTTTTTCTTGCTGTCTCTTTGCCCGGTGTCAGTTGGGGCGCGCCCGCATTGTGGAACCCCGATGAGTTGATCTGGCGCGTGGACCAGGCTTTGGGCGGCTATATGCAGTTCGATGTCACCGAACCGGATTTTAATTATCCGTCCCTGCCAAAACAGGTCATGTATCTGATCGGCTCCGTCACCTATGGCATGGGGCGCTCGGGAGTAGCGTTCATTGTTGCCGCGCGTTCATTCTCGGTCATTTTGGGCGCGTTGGTGGGTGTGCTGGTTTATTTGATCGCGCGCGCCATCGGTGCCAATAAACGCACATCGGCATTAGCGGGGTTGCTATATATCGTCAGCGGGGTTGCGGCGGCAAATGCGCGCTTTGCCCATAACGATCTTTACTTGCAGTTGTTCAGCGTCTTGTGTTTATATTTCCTCATTCGTTTTCAATATACCCAGAAGCGAGGCTGGTTGTATGCTTCTTTTCTAATGGTGGGTATGGCGGCTTCGAGCAAGTACACCGGCGTTAGTATGGTTCTGCTGCCGATCACTGTCTTCGTCTTCATGAATTGGACGGTAGTTCGTCGTGAATGGCTGCGTTCCTTTGGCGTGCTTTTCATTGGCGGGCTGCTTGTCATTCTCGGCTACGGCATCGGCACGCCGCGTTTGTTCATTGCGCCGATGGATTATCTAGCAAAGGCGGTTCCGGCGGCTCTGCGTTTTTCGCAATATGGGTTCAACTCAGGTGTGCCAATCGGTTTGTATGGCCAATGGCAGGTGTTCAAAGATGCTGTTGGGACATTCGCCTATTATCTTTTCCTGATCGCGTTCGTCTGGTATATCGTGCATCTTGTTCTTCATAAGATCGGCAGGACTCAACTGAATGAAACCTTGCTGCCGGGTATTTTGATCCTGACACTGAACGTGATCCTCTTTGACCTGCCCTTCCTGATCTCCATCAATTACATCCCACGCCATTTCATTCCGTTCGTACCTTTGTTCTCTGTTCTGGCTGCATTATTTGTGGATGACGTGCTTCGCCTCATTGCAAGCCGGAAGCTGGTTTTTGTCCATTGGGCAGTTGTGACGCTGTTGGTTTTCGGTCTTTCATATTCTGTATTGCGGCTTGTCAGCATTGCCCTGCTCTTCATGAACGACTCGCGTATTCCTGCGAGTGAATTTATTGCCGAGATCCGCGGATATCAGAAAAGCATTGAGTACACTTTGTACCCGCCCAATATTGAAAAGAAAAAGTTCGAGCGCGCGCACAATTACCCCATCTATTTCATAAAATATCCAAATGAGTCCGTACCCACGGGCGGACGGTTGGAATTTAACCAGGGTGAACAAGGTCTGCTGGACCGCGACACCGATTACTTTGTTATCGACAGTTATACCTATGACCGCTTCTTCACAGAGTCTGTTTGTGAGACCAACCCGGTAGAATGTGATTTCTTCAAACGGCTGCTTGATGGCGAGGTGGAGTCCTTCCAGCGTATCCAATCTTTCGAGTATCGTCTGCCATTCTGGCTGCCTTCGGTTTCCATCTCAGCCGTCAACCCGGATGTGCTGATCTTCGAGCGAGTTAGATAAAAGAGACGGTCACCTCAAAGGTGACCGTCTCTTTTTATACAAACTTTATACGTCTCGCCGCAAAGGCGACCATTCTAAATAAAAGCAGTCCGTGCTTCCAGCGGGAAATGTTGGTCGTTCCATACACACGCTCACGGTAGCGGATGGGCATATCCACGATCTTGAGATTCATTTTTGCTGCGCCAAAGATTAGGTCGAAATCACCAAAGGGATCAAAATCACCGAAGTAGGAGCGGTTGGCGGCGACCTCTTCGTAGTCTTTGCGCCACATCACCTTGGTTCCGCAGAGTGTATCTTTTACAGATTGCCCCAATAGCCACGAAAAAGCTAAACTAAAAAATTTATTGCCAAGGAAATTTAAGAAACGCATGGCTTCTTTTTCCATCGGGTAGACGAGTCGTACGCCGTTGATAAATTCGCCTTTACCGGATGCAATGGCTTCATAGAAACGAGGCAAATCTTCCGGCGGGACGGTCAGGTCAGCATCAAGGATCATGAGGATATCGCCAGAGGCTTTCTCGAAGCCGAGCCGAATGGCGTCGGCTTTGCCAATGCCCGGTTGTCGGAAGAGCAGGCTTGAGGTCCCAGTGTGAAGCGCCATTTCCTTCTCGATGGTTTCATAGGTTTTATCTTTGGAATGTCCTTCAACAAAGATGAGCTCGGTCTTTGATCCCATTTGCGGTACGCGCTCGAAGATGTTCTTGATGTTGCCTTCTTCATTACGTGCCGCCACTACAACTGAAACGCTGGGTTTTTCCACGGGCTGTGGAGCGGGGCGTGCGATCACAAAATTGGAAAGCGCCATCTCGCGGAAGGGCCATAACCGGGAAAGATAACGGTTGGCAAATCCGCCAAGTGGCAAAGGCCAGAGGATCTCGTTCGATGTGCGCACAGTTTCAAAACCGGCAAGGTGCAGAAGATTATTCACATCGCTGGGGGTCAGCCAGTTTTGGGCGAGCATGGGCGAAGCCAGATTGAGCTTTTGCGCGATCGTAAGCGGAAGTTGCCAGAGGTGGCTGTAAAAATTCAGAATGAGGCGGGTATGCGGTGTGCAGAGACGTTTTACTTCCTCCAGCGCGCGTTGCACGTCCCACAGGTCGTTGATTGTGTCTGAAAGAATAATGATGTCGAACTCGCCTTCGAGCTCTGAAAGATCGTGCGCGTCGAGCTGATGGAATTCGAGGTCTGGGTGGGCTGTCTT
>JAFLCF010000180.1 GCA_017303735.1 Anaerolineae bacterium | reverse complement strand
AAATCTTCGATCGCCTTTGTCTTAACTTCCTTTGCGAGCGGCATGACGTATGCGTCTCCTTTCTTTCAATATTGCAGGTCTCCGTGCCGAAAGCTTTGAAACCGTCGGTAGGACCAGTCACGGGGCAGGATTATACCAGAATTCGCCCTGAGCGGAGCCATCCTGAGGGTTAGCCGAAGGATTAGCGGCGAAGCCGAAGGGCAGCCTCATGCTCCTCAAAATGCCCGGTCACATAGCGAAAAAGGCGCTCCACACTGACCTCACCTTTGAGGTCTGATACATAATCAAGCGGATACACCGCCGTTTTCATCAAATCCTCCTCCCGCGCCCGCCTCAAACTAGACTTTATCACTGCATGCGCACTCCCATAAGCCTTGAGCAAACTCTGACGGCTGACTCGTTCGCTCCGCCCGCTGCCAAACCAGGCATTGACCCGATTAAAAAATCTCGACGGAAAATGCCGCATCGCAAAATTGTACAACCCAGGGGCGTGGATCGTCAGCCAAATTTCCAGCGCCAATGCCCGCGGACCGAGGGTGATGTGAAAGAGGATGTCGCCAACCGTCCATGCCGGGTTGTCGCTGGGCAGGGAATAATTTTCCTCGGGGATCGAATTAACCAATTCAATAAACCTTTGGTGCGTTTCTTCCAACTGTGCTTCAAGTTCTGTTTTGTTCATTTGAAAATTCCCATCTTGCATTCGAATTTTGGCTGTGATAAACTCTGCCTAATCAATTCTAATCTGAAAGGAGGTACTTCCAATGTCGATCGTTATGAACAATTCAGTAAATCGCGTGCCTCCCAGTGGAATTCTCAGGTAAACAAACCTTCGAGCTTTTCCGCAGGCGCGCCGATGCCCTGCGGTTTTTTTATTGCCATGGGGCGGATATTGGCATCAACAACAGATCAAAATAATTTAATCAGGAGTAATCCATGCCCTCTGTCATTTCGATCTCGAAACTGGCGAAGCACTATCAAGTCCCTGAACGCGAGGCGGGTTTAGTTGCCGCTGCGAAGGGATTGTTCAAGCGTACCTACAAAAACGTCAAAGCCGTGGACGGTATCACCTTCGACATTCAGCCCGGTGAGGTGGTCGGCTTTCTCGGTCCGAACGGAGCAGGGAAGACCACCACGCTCAAAATGCTCAGTGGACTACTCCACCCGACTTCAGGCGATTTGTCTGTATTGGGATATGAGCCATCAAAACGCAGCCACGACTACCTGCGTCAGATCACGCTGGTGATGGGCAATCGTAACCAACTTTCATGGGACTTGCCCGCACTCGACTCCTTTGACTTGCAACGTGCCATCTACAGCATTCCAACCGACGAATTCAAACGCACTCGCGACGAGTTCATAGAACTGCTCGACTTGAAAGACCTTGTGCAAAAGCCGGTGCGTAATTTGTCATTGGGCGAGCGCATGAAGATGGAAATCGTCGGCGCGTTGCTGCACAAACCCAAGATTCTCTTCCTCGATGAGCCCACACTGGGGCTTGACGTGACCATGCAAAAGCGCATCCGCTCGTTTGTGGCGGAATACAACAAACGCTATGGCGCAACCGTCTTGCTCACCAGCCATTACATGGCGGATGTTGAAGCGCTGTGTAAACGAGTCATCGTCATCCATCATGGACAATTGCTGTTCGATGGTGACCTTTCTGCATTGGTCGAGAAATTTTCAGCCTTCAAGACCGTTGGCTTCACAGTAGACGCTCCCGCCGCAGACTGGAGCCAGTATGGCGATGTGGTCTCTGTGGATGGCTCTAGGGTTGTGATGCGTGTTCCGCGTGAAAAAGCCTCAGCGGTTACATCCCGTCTGCTAAATGATCTTTCGGTGGAAGATCTCACTGTCGAAGCCGCACCTATTGAGGATGTGATCGAGTCCGTTTTCGCGGTGAAGAAAGAGGCGCTCGAATGAAGCGATACTTTGATTACTACACGTCCATGATGAAGGTCTCGGTCATGGAGCAGTGGCAGTACCCTGTGGCGAATTATTTTTATATGATTGGCATGCTGGCAGAGCCAGTGATCTATATGGTAGTCTGGTCTGCGGTGGCGAATCAGCAGGGTGGCTCAGTGGGCGGATATACTCCCGGCTCTTTGGCTGCCTACTACATCGTGTGGACGTTGGTACGTCAGATGAATATTGCCTTCACACCCTACGGCTGGGAGTGGCGCATCCGCCAGGGACGCCTCTCTACGTCTTTGTTGCGCCCAATGCACCCATTGCATGAAGACGTGGCATTCTTTGCAGGTTGGAAAGTGGTCATGATCATTCTATGGATTCCACTTGCCTTGGTGCTCTCACTGATCTTCAAACCAGACCTGCACCCAAGCCTGCTTGAAGGCGTTGTCTTCTTTATCGCCATTTGGATGGCATATCTGATCCGCACGATCACATTGTCACTGTTGGGTATGGTCACATTTTGGACGACACGCGTCAGCGCTTTGTTTGAACTGTACTTTGCTGCAGAGTTGATCCTCTCTGGGCGTTTGGTGCCGCTGTCGCTGATGCCGGAGGCGGTTCAAAGAGCTGCCTGGTTTTTTCCATTCCGTTGGGCGTTTGGGTATCCCATCGAAGTTTTAGTAGGCAGCATGTCTACCACTGACTTGTTTACCGGGCTGGGCATGCAATTTGCCTGGGTATTCTTTGGCACACTTGTCGTTAGCCAAATATGGAAGATCGCCATTCGCCGTTTCTCGGCGGTGGGAGGTTAACATGAAAGGATTTAGTCTGGCTTTCGATTATTTGCGTATTGGCATCATGAACGAATTCCAATACCGAGCCAACCTGTACATTCAAATATTGCAGACCTTTATTGCGCTGGGCACCGGTTTGATCGGCTTGAACCTTGTCTTTGAGCAAGTGAAAGAATTGGGCGGTTGGAGCAAGCCCGAATTGCTGGCGGTGATGGGTGTTTTCACCATTACTGGTGGATTCATCCGGTCTGCCATTCAACCCAACATGGAACGGCTCATGGAAGAGATCCGCGAAGGCACGCTCGACTATGCCCTGACCAAACCCGCCGATGCTCAACTGCTCGTCAGTGTGCGTGAGTTTCGCCTCTGGCAATTGGTGGATGTTGTAACGGGTTTGGTGGTGTTGGGTGTAGCACTTGTGCAACTGAATGGGCTTATTGGCATGTGGGCAGTGCTGGGCTTTCTTTCTGCTCTGGTAATGGGAGCCATAATGATCTATAGCTTTTGGCTGATCATTACATCCACTGCTTTTTGGTTCGTGCGTGTTAATGAAATTGCCAACCTCTTTGAAGGTCTTTATGCCGCCGGTCGCTGGCCCGTGGATATTTACCCGAATTGGCTGCGTTACGGGCTAACCTTCCTCGTCCCTGTTGCATTTGCTGTCACCATCCCCGCCCAAGCACTCACCGGGCGACTGTCCCTGCAGATATGGCTGGGCGCGCTTGCTCTCACAGTTTTCTTTTTCATCATCGCCCGCATCATCTGGCGTGTTGGCTTAAAGAATTATTCTGGCGCTTCAGCATAAGTTTAGAGGGACCTGTAAAGCAAGTCCCTCTCTCTTAATTCCATGATCGTAAATCACAGGGAAAAATTTCATAGTATCATAGCAGGATGATGCTTCCCATGCGAAGGAAATTCGTTTCAACACTGTTTATCCTGTTTCTGTCTGCTTGTGCAGCAAGCACACCTGCGCCGCCGACGGCAACCCCTACGCTAGTGCCGTCGGATACGCCTACCATAACCAATACCCCCAAACCTAGTGCAACGGCTACCATTATTCGTATCCCCACCCAGGATTTTAACCTGCCCACATTTACACCTTTTGTTATGTTAGTAGATGGCAACACTGTAACACCTGCGCCATCGCCTACCTCATCAGTTCCGGGTCCCGGTTTCTTAAGCCTCGAGTATTCACCGACCAAAATTTACTGGGGTAGTTGTACACCTAACTCCGTATATATCCGCACCGAAGTAGAAGACCCCGACGAAGTCTTCAGCGTCATTATTTTTGTCCGCACCAAGGATATTCAAGAAGAAGACTATACCCCCTGGACTTCCGGTGCCATCATGCTCAACCGTGGGCAGGGCGAATTTACCTACAATATGGTTGGCAGTGAAGTTTATGGTCACGATCATTACCTGCGTTCCTGGGTTTATTTCCAACTCGTCGCAACCAACATCGAAGGCGAAGAGATAGGGCGCACCCGCGTTTATGAAAAAGCATTCGACATATATCCCTGCCCCTGCCTGACCCCGCTAACAGGCTGTCCGGTCACTTCAATTCCCACAAAAAAACCATGAAAAAAATTACCCCTTTCCTCCTTCTTGCAATATTTTCTTTTGCTTGCGCATTGGGACCACTCGCCCCTGTTGCGACTCCCACACCTGCCGCCACTCAAACGGAAACCGTCACGCCTCAACCCACAGCGACGCCTGTTCTGCCTACCCTAACTTTCACTCTCACCCCAACTTTGGTCGGTTTAAAATCCCCTACACCCACACTTGAAAATTCTGCTACGCCAGAGCCCATCGTCACATCGGCTTTGCCAACACTGCTTTTACCGCCCACAGAATCTGTCAAGATGGAGGGGTTCCTATACGTCACCATCGCATCGACAGAGATTTACAAAGCAAAAGGCTGCCAGCCATCAACTGTGCGGGTAACAGCACAAGTGGAAAATATAAACGTAGTGGGATATGTCTTGCTATTTGCTCGTTTTAAGAGTTTGAAAGCCGAACGTGCCAGCAAATGGACATCCATTCCCATGATCCACTTCGGTGCAGGCACCTACCTCCTCGACCTGTCTTCTGACCAAATGCTCGAAGATGCCTATTTCGAATCCGCGTGGATCGAATATCAAGTAGTCTCCACCACGCAATCTGGCGTAGAGAACGGACGTACCGGCATTTATAAAGAACGCCTCAAAATGCTGGAATGTGATCCCACACCAACACCCACCTCAGCAAACGTAACCCCGTAATGGATTTCCCCGCAGACTTCATTCGTTTTTTGACTTCCGCCACACGAGTCGTTGTTCTCACTGGAGCCGGAGCCTCGCAAGAGAGCGGTTTGCGCACCTTTCGTGACGCTCAAACCGGACTTTGGGCGCAATACAAACCCGAAGACCTTGCCTCCCCTGAAGCCTTTGCCCGCGACCCCAAACTCGTTTGGGATTGGTACGCATGGCGGCGTGAAGCCATCAAAGGGGTGCGACCCAACCCCGGGCATTATGCACTAGTCGAAATGGAAAAACGGATTTCTGACTTCACCCTCATCACTCAAAATGTAGATGGCTTGCATCGCTTTGCGGGCAGTCAAAATGTGCTCGAACTGCATGGCAATATTCAGAAAGTCCGTTGTGCCGAATGCGGAACCTTCACCGAAACCTGGGGCGACGATTCTGAATCTGTACCGACTTGTGAAACATGTGGCGGCATGCTCCGCCCAGATGTGGTCTGGTTTGGCGAATCATTGCCACGTGCAACGCTTGAAACCGCAGTCACTGCCTCGCGTGCCTGTCAGGTGTATTTTTCCATTGGTACATCTGGTGTGGTACAGCCTGCTGCTGCACTGGCTCATGCTGCCCGAAATAACGGCTCTCTCGTTGTAGAGATCAACGCCGAGCCGACGCCGCTCACGCCAAAAGTGGATTTTGCCTTTCATGGCAAATCGGGTGAAATCTTGCCAGAGTTGTTGAAAGCAGTGTGGGGAACTTAATCGTGAGCCTGAAATAAAGTGATTTGCATCCCATCCGGGTCTTGAAAGCGGACATTGTAATCACCCCAAGGCGTGAGCACCGGCTCATGCACGAGTGTAGCACCATTGGCAAGCATGCGTTCCGTGGCTGCTTTCAGGTCTGGTACTTGTAATGCAAAGCGGATCTCTCCGCTAATGCGCCTGCCAACCTCAAGCTCATCAACCACTTCCGCCTGTCTTTCATCAAAAATTTCAAGGGTAGCACTGCCCATGTTGAGCATCAACGCCTTGCCACCATCATTGTTCCAGACGGCGGCAGGTTCAATTCCCAACCCCAAACAATAGAACTTCACCAAGCGTTCATAATCCTGTGTAGTAATGGCAACCCGCAGCTCGAGAATATTTTGTGCATACATGCATTTTTCCTTTTATAACAATAAATGATTTATTTCACTACAGCTAAGGTGTTTGCAGGCTGAAATTATCGAATTCAAAAGAATTTTGTAGGTCAACATTATAGAAGACAACCCCAAACCCTACACTACCTTCTTTTATCTCTTCGTCGATCATTTCACCTACAAATTGATCATTGATAAGAAAAACAAAATAGGAACCTTTTGCAATAACAGTTAGGCGGTTTGATTCCTCGGGGGAGATCGCGGGCGATTTTACATTTTCAATGATCCGGGCAAAATTTTCGTTGTATCGTTTTTCGATCATGTAGCCTTCGCCGTATATGCCAAAGAAATATTCACCCCCCGTTTGGCTGCGGAAGACAATTCCATATACGGGTTTATAGGTGCCGCTGGTCAACTTCACATCGGCAGAGAGGCGGAAATCTGTGAAAGGTTCAAGTTCATAAGGTCCAACGCTAGCCATGATCGTGTTTTTCGAAGTTATGTCCCAAAGATATTTCCCATTTTTGAGATCAAGGGTAGAAATTATTTCATCTGTAGACCCGGCACCCATGTTCCAGTTATTTATGTTCGTATCAAAAGTTTCATCGAGAACAAGATTCCATTGACTAGAATCATCCAATAATTTTTGAGCCCTTTTGCTGGGCGTTGGCTGGGCAGTTCCATTTTCAATCAGTAAGGGCTCAAGCGCAGATGGGATCGTAGGTTCCCTGACGGAAGAAAGTAGATTTGGGTTGAGCATCACGATTGCTCCAAAGATACAGTAACCGATCACACCTACTCCGATGATGCTCAGAACGATCATAGGGAGCTTTGATGTTTTTTCTTTTTGAGGTTCTAGATCAATTGGTTCGCTCATATCGCTATGCCTTCCAATCACTGAGTCTTTCACTTAGCTTGGCAATGCGTTCCCGCAAAAGCACAGCTCCCACGCCGAGCATAAGTAGGAGAATGCCCGTACAACCGATGACAAAGATGGTGCCAACATCCTTCAAGGCGCTGTAGACAACGGTGACCACGCCCAAAGCAACAAACCCAATGGGGAAGAATGTCAGGCTGCGCGAACGGATAACGATCCCATAGACCAGCACTATTAGCGATTGCAGGAAGAGCAGGAAGAAGTAACTTAGCTCATTTTTGTTTATCATTTCGATATAGGTCGTCCCCAATAAAACGAATTGGGAAAACATGCCCATGATGAATGCGCCTGACCTGCTTTCTGCGCGAGTCAGTAGGTAGTGTTGGATCAAGCCAAAGAGAGCCGTGCCAACCGAGAAGAATTGCGGCTCATCCACATTTAGCTCGACGAGGATGATAAAGTATGCGAGCAAGTACAAGCCGTTGGCAGGGAAAGCCAGCCATGCATTTTTGCGCGCGTAGGCTTCGGCAGCCCATAAGGTGGCGGCAATAGCCACAGGAATGGACGCATCCACTCCGCCGAGAGAGAGTGCCCCAATTGCTACTACGACTCCTAACCCAAGCCCGCTATACAGCAGGGATTGATCCCAGCCTTCGGCGCGTTTGATGGCACGCAGGGCGGTTCCAGCCGCGTAGTACAACATTGCAATGAAGATGACGGGATGGATCCATTGGGTGATGTTGAAGGTGCGGAATAGGAATGTGGCAAAGAGTGGCAGGGTCAAGGTAAAGGCGTAGAACAAATTCGGTTGGCGATAGAGCAAGCTCACTGTTAAGAAAAGAAGCGTGTATGTTCCAAATCCAAATGTAGCAATACCCGGGTTGTTTTCTGCCAATAGGAAGCTATAGTTCGTGATGGTTAGGATTCCGCCTATAAAACGAATTAGAAGAGCGAGCGGGCGCGGAGCAGAAAATGTGAGGTGCGCCAATAGATCAGCTAGGATCCAGATTGAACTGTATGCAAGAAGCTGATATGAAGCACGCACAATATTGAAATCACGCAAGATGAGGAAGAGCCCCAAAGTAAAGAGAGTGGGAGCGCCAATCTCGAGCCAGCCATTTTTATACAAGTACATCTCTGCAAAAAAGAGTATGCCCATTATCAATACATACCAGCCGCTGTTTTCTTTTGTAAGCAACAGGGCTGTCATTGAAAGAATTGCACCCAGGGTGAGCGCGCTATTGCGCAGCATGCCGCCCCAGTCTTTATTGTTATGCAAGGCAACTCTAGCTAGATAGTAAAGGATGGCAAGCCCAGAAAGTGCAGGCAGCCAGAGATCAAGATTGAAGGCATCTAATGTAAAAAGAATCGCAAGCGGAAGGTATGCGGTCGGCAGGTACGCGATATAAACATTGCGATATGCCAGTACATAAACGGCGATAAACAGTGTGAGGATGAAATAACAAACTGCTTTTTGGGCACTAGCCCCTTGAAGGACCAATGCCAGAGAGAGATAGGCGATAAATGCGGCACCGAACACACGTAAAGGAATGCGCCAGGCAGGTGTGGTGCTCCAATCTTTTTTCAGGAGCAAATCTGGCAGGAGTAGAAGAATGCCAATGAGTAGGACCTGATATCCGGCAAAGAAATCGAGCCGCTGCACTACATCCAATTGGAAGAATGCAAAGTAGGCGACGATGG
>JAFLCF010000018.1 GCA_017303735.1 Anaerolineae bacterium | reverse complement strand
GAGCGTTGGCGAACCCAACCTCGTCCGCCCGTTCGTTGACCAGTACACCACCAAAGATGGTCGCAAGATCAACATCCTCGGCGAAGGTCGCCTCATCAACCTCGCTTCGGCTGAAGGTCACCCCGCTTCCGTGATGGATATGTCCTTCGCGAACCAGGCGCTCTCTGCCGAATACATGGCAAAGAATGCCGACAAGCTCGAGAAGAAGGTCTACTCCGTGCCCGCCGAGATCGACAACGAGATCGCCCGCCTCAAGCTCGAAGCCATGGGCGTCAAGATCGACGTGCTCACCCCCGAACAACATCACTACCTCAACTCTTGGGAAGAGGGAACCTAGTAAGCCAAAACTCGGAGGTCTTTAAGACCTCCGAGTTTTTTATTTCATAATGCCGTGTTGGATTAACGTTTCCAAATACACAGCTTGTTTTTTGCCCGCCAGTTTTGCCAGCCGTGGCGCTTCGAAGATAAGTTGTTTTATTTTTCGCAACGGGTATACCAAACACTCTGTCTCTGGTTTTAGATCTTCAAAAACCACCAAACACACCCAGGCATCTGCCATATCTAAAATGGGGTCACGGCGTTCGGGCGAGTCTTGAAACGTCCATGAGAGTCCGTATCGATTCGCAGCGGATCGACGTTGGGTCTTAACGGCGACCTCCAACCCGTTGACTCTCAGATCTGCCGCCCAGGATTTGCGCTTCGCCTCATACACGCCGTAGTCTGGTCCATCTACCGAGCATTGCCTACCTTCGAATAGAATCCGCACGGCTTCTTCGCCGAGTTTTGAGACGAAATGATCGTCGCGAATCTTATCGCGAACAGATTGATTGCTATCACGATAGTTGACCGTGCGCGTAACAGCCTCAGCGAAGGCAAAGGCTTTTTCTTTAGCCACTTCAGGAATCGGCACAGGTTGAGGCGAATGAAAAGTGCTCATATGACGATTATACAAAATAAAACGCCTCGCAGGCATCACCTGCAAGGCGTTTGGCTAAAACTGAAAGCTTACGGGCAACCCTTTGTTACAGTTTTGATGGCTGATTTTCCGGCGGCATTGAAAGCTTCAACGCCATAGATCGATGCAATACCTGGAGGGAAGGGGATAGCACTTGCCGGGATGGCTTGAGAGGTGCTATTTGCGGGAACGCTTGCCAACAACACGTTGTTCACATAGATGTTAAACCCATCCTCATTGTTAGATTTATCTTCCCAACTGAGGAGACCAGAGTGGTTGAAATTGAGCCCATTCGGTATACAAACCATTGCCATGGTGGGGTTGTTCACTGGGGCAGGAATGGATGGCGTAGGTGTTTTGGTGGGCGTAGAAGTTGCCGTGGGCGTGGGTGTAGGCGGAATGGAATATTCCTGCAAGTTGGCAGTGTTACCACTCACTGTGGCGTATTGAGGGAACAGCCAGCAGGTGCCGGTTTTGCCGGGGTTGTTGATGATCCAATACCCGGTGGAAGAGTTTTTTCCGACCACGGTGCCTACCTGACCCACAAATAAAGCGCCGATGTTATCGTATATAACACCGGGACCTGTACGGCAGTTTGTGTCGATGCTGACGGTCACTTGCGGAACCGATGGGGTGGACGTGGGACCAGCTGTGGCGGTGAACTCTGGTGTGGCGGTGGCGGCTTCTTGCCCGGCAGGCGGCTCTTGTTGGGACGAACCTTGTTCGATCAACAATGCCTGGGCGGTAACGGTCAGTGCGAGCCCATCGGTGGTGGTCTCTTCGGTTGCCTGCCCCCCGTCTGGAAGATTACATGCAGAAAGTGCGGCGATAAGAAGAACGTAAATGAATAAAATGGATTTTCTTCGGTACATGGGATATTCTCTCCTTTGCATAGGTATTATGACATATCTTTGCAAAACAACAAGCAAAAACCCATGCTAATGGTACTAGTGATGGGGAGGACGTTGGTACTAGATTGAAGTTGCAGTTGAAAAATTTTCTTCTATATGAGATGTGTGCCCGCCCTCCGGCAGTCCCCAGCGCCAGTCCTCCGCATTCGTCCGAGGGTCAGGTAGTATCTTGTTGCACGCTTTGTAAGGCGGTTCATGGAACGCACGACTCGTAGACTAATAAAACGCTACTTTTTGTGTCTAATATCATTATTTACTATAGTGTCGCCATGTTCTTCCACCGAGCTTAGATTAAACAATCCTCTGAACCACCATCCAATCAACGAAGATAAGCCTGTTATTATAGCAATAGGGGACAAAATAGTGAGAGGAAATACTAAGCCAATATTGTACTCATTTACAGCGGTTATCAAAAAAACAATGCCAGCTAACCCCATAAGAAGATAGACACAAGCGCCAAGGATAGTCAAGGATTTGTTACGCGGACCCAGGCGACAGAGATACAATAAGCTAAACATAAAAGCCCCTGGAATTAGGGCTAAAATTCCAATTACTCCTCCAAATCCTGATGGGTTGACCCATGTTCCTTCTGACGTGTTTCCTATTGACCCTAAAAAAAGGAGCAAGCCACCAATACTAAGTAATCCACCAACAATAATGGCAGGTATGCTTCCTATATTCAGGATAAGTTTTCCGATTGTTTCTTTGCGGGCGGCATTATTTTGTATCAAATGGAACTCCTTTTATTTCGCATCTGTTTCTGCAAGGAACAGCCCAGCGGTTTGCGGTTTGTCCCCGATAGGGGATACCTGCGCTGGGGCAGGGACAGCGCAGCCGTCCAGCCAGAAAAAAGATAAAGCAACATCACCAACAGACATGATTTTACCCACGCAACGGGTTGGATCTAGGTGTCTTTGTCACAGTTGACCGTGCTTGGATAATGCTAAAACGAGATTGTGCCTGTTATACGTGGCTATCACACGTGAGAAGTGAGATTTGATCTTGGGAAACCTACCTACAATCCCATTCCCTGACAGCCAGAGACATTAAAGATAAGAACCAACACAAACACCCCCAGAAATAAATACGAGATTTTCTTCTTAATAAAAACAAATAATGCACCAAGAAAAACATATATTATCCAAAGGAATGGCGCAATTATTAAATAGGGAATAGATGCATAATCATTATCTGGGTCGATTTGAAATAAACCCATTAAATTTAGCAAACCTGCCGGAAAAAATGGTATTGCCGAAACTACATCAAAAAGAGTTGGCGGGGTATAACCTGAATAACGATTTGGAGCATTCTCTATACCCCAAAAATTATAATATACGTAAAGCATTGCCAGTATCAATGAAAACAGTAAAAAAAATATTTTTAGCCGCTTGTTGTCTGCAAACTCGGGAATATCTTTGTTTTCCATAAGTGTCTCCTTTTATCTTTAAAACACACTACGCCGAAAAAAATTTGCAAGGGAACAGCCAACGGTTTGCGACCTGCTCTGTCTCGTGGACCGGGCGAAGCCATCCAACCAGAAAAATGATAAGGTGGGAAAACTGCTTGGGATGTGCGCAGAATCCCCAGCGTCAGATGCACGCTTTGTTGGGCGCAATTGAACTCGAAACGCGCTGGTTGTTAAAAAGAAGACATGCCAATTCTACACTCAGTCATCACCAAATCATTCCTCTTCAAGGTTGTTATATATCCTGATTCGATATCGAGTGGCTATTACTACAATAATACCAGCTAAGAAAAATATAACTCCAGCATAGAAGAGGTCCCGGATATCGTCGTTTGCGATCTTTGTTGCCCAATCTGGAGCACACAAATTACCTCCAATTTCTGCTAGAACTATTCCAGAAAGCAGAATAAAAAATCCTACAGCCAATCCCACCATTGAGTAAATGAATTTATAGATGAGCACTTGTCCATCAATGTTGCGTTTGGGCTTACGATTTGTCTTTATTCTATATTGAGTAAGTATTATCACCAATAAGCCAGCCAAAAGGAAGAAGAAACTGGGTGCTATGTTATTCTCATTAAGAAGGATAGCACAACCAAAGATACTGCCCAGCCATCCTGTAACATTTGGTTGGTACTCTAATGAACCGAGCCAAAATCCACCTATCATCGCGCTGATTCCTAAAATCAATGCGACTGTTGAGTAGATGATTTTATAACGGAGTATGTCTCTTTCCAGGCTTATTGAAGACATATATCTTCCCAACTTTGAAGTCTCTTAGCGCCCAACGGTTTGCGTTACCTGCCCTGTCTCGCGGACCGGGCGAAGCAGTCCCACTAGAAAAATGGTTTTGCTCCTGACTTTCAAGACAGTTGCTACACGCTTTGTTCGGCGGCGTTTTTGTTTCGCTAGACTCGCTGATTGAAACAAGACACCAATGTACTTCGCAACAAGCCATTAGTAATCTGAAGCGATTGTTGGTTGAATTAAAGAAGCATTTTTATTGTGTACATTTTACTGTTAATTTGGAATTTGAAAACTTTACTAGTTGTTGGTATTAGGTTTTTCAAAGACAGGTCAGTTATGTATTTTTCTTTTCCGCGTTCTACGGGAATATATATTTTATTGATGAAGTTATCATAGATTTTTACTTTTCTTTTTTCAACTTCAATGAGAGTGTTAACTCCTGGTCGTGCGAAGTAGATGGCTAACCCCTCCTTGTATCGTTGAAGGCTTGATGGGTGTAGCAACCAACCTGTGGAACTCATTTTAAAAATGAACGCTTCTATATCATCCACGTCAATGGCAATATGATGCAACCCAGCCCCTCTCTTTTCCAAAGCTCTTTTATATTGACCAGTACCAATAGGCGTCATCAGAAGTAAGCGAGCATGTAATTTTTCTAAACCCGCATACGATTCTTCGGTTCCTTCTGAAATAAATTTTTGAGGAGGCTCAACATTAATCCCATCTTTTCGAAGTCTGGTAATGGCATTTGTTAATGATGGTAATAAAACGGCAACATGATTAATACATGCCTTCATGTATGTTCTCCTTATTGTGATTAGTGCGGAAACGCCCAACGGTTTGCGTTACCTGCGTGTGGGCGGGCGTGGATTCTGCTTGGGAGCAGGAAAAACTCGAAGCGAGAAAAATGCCTGAAAATGCCGCAGAATCCCACACGTCAGGTGCACGCTTTGTTAGGCGCTGGTTGCATTGAAGACTCACTTGCCTTGCTTGCGGATTTCTTCTGCAATCACTGCGGTTTCGACTGTATCACGGGGAACGGGTGGTAGCGATTCAATTACCAAAAAAGAGTTCTTTGTTTCTTGGGTTAATTTCGTTCTATCCGCTTCTTTCCAATTCCAGCGTCTGCAAATTGCGCCAACTTCATCTTTATAAATAATTTCACCTTCACGCGGGGCGCGTGCTTCTTTTTCACCTAAAAGAAAAATAGCGGGTTCGTCATTACCAGCGCGTGTTAATAAAATGTCGCCAGTAATTTTGTCTAAATCTTCGCCCCCAACGGGCAAAATATGACGTAATGAAATTGTATTGTACAAAGACACAAGATTATTGATATGTCCAATCGTTGCGCCATTTAATACCCTTCTCGTTAAGTTTTCAACGGATGAAGGATAATCTTTCGGCTTTGCTCCAAACTTTCGATAGGCTTCCCGCCAAGTTGCGATATAGGGATGCTCAATAACTGGAGTGCTTCCAAATTTACTTGAAAGTGCTGATTCGGCTTGCCGTAACATTTCTGTAATTTCAGCCTTATTTTGTGAGTTGTCAATATCGTGCAAAATGACAATCCCCAAAACCAATTCAGGAAAATCATCGAAAATCGTATCTTTGATAATCAACTTCATTATTATTCACCTTTGATTGAATTATGAATGACAAGCGCCTAACTACTGTTTATACAGCGCGCTGTAAAGTCCCTGTGGGATAAGCACCCAAAATGGGGTACATAACAGCGATTTCGCTGTCTAACACCTTGTAGATTGCATAACAGCATTATACAACCTGCCCCGTCCCCTCGCACAGAGCTTTCCACTCTTCAATGGACAATGTCTCGGCGCGGCGCATCGGGTCAATGCCTGCTTGGGTGAGCAGGGCTTCTGCTTGGGCGGGTTTCATCTGCAAACCTGCCGAGAGCGAATTGCGTAGCGTCTTCCGTTTTTGGCTAAAGCCTGCTTTGATCACTTTGAAGAAGTTGGGCAGCATGTCAATGGCGATCAGGGGTTCGTCGTAGATGTCGATGCGCAGGATGGCAGAGTCGACGTTGGGGACGGGGTGAAAGGCTCCGGCAGGGATCTTGGCTTCGATGCGCGGCTTGCCATACACCTGCACGCTTAACGCCAACAAACTCAGGTCACCGGGCGTGGCACAGATGCGCTCCGCCACTTCCTTTTGAATGGTCAACACAATTCGACGCGGCTTCGGCGTGCTCTCGAGCAAATGCCGAATAATGGCAGACGTAATGTTATACGGAATGTTCGCCGCCACAATATACCCGCTCTGGTCTACCAAATCAGAAACCTGCAACTCTAAAATATCACCCTGCACAATGCGCACATTCGCATGCGGCGTAAGAACCGCTTTGAGTGGTGGCAGCAGGTCTGCGTCCAGTTCGACCGCTGTAACGACACGGGCAGAGACAGCCAAATAGCGTGTCAGGCTGCCAAGGCCAGGACCAATCTCCAAAACACAGTCATCCGCCTGAATCTCAGCGGCATGCGCAATTTTTTCAAGCGCAAAATGATCTTGCAAAAAATTTTGCCCGAGGCTTTTATCGGCGCGCAGACCATAGCGTTTGAGCACAGCTGCAGCATTAAGCGGTGGGATGGAAGAAGTGTTCATTGGCATACCGATGGGGCGTCTTCTTCGTCGATCACAGAGGAAGAGGCAGAAGATGTGCTGGGCAGGGGCCACGTGCCCAATTGAAAGCGCGTCACAAAATCGCTCAAGATGGCAAAATCGGCATCGAGAATCGCAATGCGTTTATCGAAGACCGGGTCGAAAACACGCGTCTGTTTAAAGAGATCGCCGGGGAAGCTGGCAAGCGTGATATTTTCTGGCGGCATGCGCGTGGCAAGGCATGCCAACTGCGCCAATTGCTCAGGCGTGAAATCAGTGCGGATATTATCTTGAAAAGTCTCGATCATGGCGGGGATTTGCGGAATGATCTGCGGGCTGGCGAGTTTTTTGCGCACCGCACACAACACCAGGTTTTGATTATCAGCCCGCTCGAAACTACCGCCCTGACGGTTGCGAGCCAGCTTCAAAGCTTGTGCCCCGTTTAGCAGATGCGTACCCACAGCCAGGTCGGCGGTTTTGGCAACATCCTCATTCGGGATCTCCACCTCAATGCCGCCCATCGCGTCGATGATATGCTCAAAGGTACGCATATTCACGGTCACATAATGGTCAATGCTTGCGCCAAAATTCTTGTTCAGGGTCAACGCCGTCAACCCCGAACCTTCAGAGGGGTCGTCCCAATATTTGAAACCCGGCTGCCCATAAAGATAGGCTTGATTTAATTTCTCGTGATCTTGCCCGTTCAAATTATCTGAAATATGCGGGATCTCCACCCACAGATCGCGTGGGAATTCAAGCGCACTGATCTTCGGCGTCATAAAATCCACCCGCACCAAGCGGATCGCATCGCCCAGCCCGTAAAGATAATTATCGCCGCGCGTGTCTGCCCCGATGACGAGCACATTCATCAGCATCGGTCCGCCGCACATCGGACCCGGCGTACTGGTCGGCGCAATGGTAGCTTGTTGCACCACCTGATTGACCCCCTGGGTTGGCGTCGTATTTGCAGGCACCGTCCACGTCGGCGGAGGCGACTGGGTCGGCATACTCGGCAGGACGGGTCCTAATGGCTGTTGAGCAATCGTTTGCAGCGAGCGAAAGGCATAAATGCCGAGCGCCACCGCAAGCGATAGGGCAATAAAAGAAAGAAAAGCAATCGTAATACGTTGAGATCTAGTCATAGTGAAGGCTATATTTTATCCGTAGAATGGCAGGTTATACATTGCTCTAGCAGGGGCTTAGCCCTTGCTGGAGCAGAAATGTCTCGTAAAAAAACACACACAAAAAATCAGCGTCCCAACACAGAGCACTTAAAGCCCTTCCTCCAAACCTCCGTGACCTCAGTGGCAAAGAGTCTCTCATAATAAAAAAATCCGTGTACCAAAAATCTCTTCCTCTCAAACCTCTGCTGCAAAACAAAATCTACTTCAAAAAATACGGAATCTCCGCCGGAGCCGGTTCAAGAAAATATACTGTCACCCAACCCGAGAGCGCCCCGATATTATTATCGTCATACCCAAGGTCGATCCATTGTGTGCGCGCCACCCCAAACGCAGTTTCAATGATCGGTCCGCCACCCGTATCGCCGATGGTTGCCACCCCATACCCAGGGATGTACACCCGCATACCCGCGAGATACGAATAGATCGAATAATCCACCGCCACAATCCCATACCCCGCCCGCTCTCCTGATGCCGTTCCATACGAACAACTGCCCGTACCAGAATTGCAAGGCGAGTACCAAGAAGCATACATCTGTGTTGCGAACCAATACGGGTAAGGCGCATCACCATCTGCTGGCGAAAGCACGATCTTCGACCCCGTTGCAATGATCTGGGTCACCGGCTCTTTCAACGTTGTCTTTTCTTCCTGCACGCGGCTCACTTCCACGCCATCTTCAAACCGGATGCGCGTGCGCACCATGGCGACTCCATTCACGCCGTTCTGCAAAATTTCCTGCGACCCAAACGCCACATCCGCCGATTCGCTTTCTTCACTGTCAAATGGAATCGATTGCAGCTCCACCACAATAGACTCACTCACGCGCCGCACCGTGATCTGCCCATCAGCAGGCAGCGGCTCATTCTCCGCCGGGGAGCTGGTATCCAACCCCATCAGCGGAAGCCCCGCCTCAGCCAATGCCTCACCAACCGTCCGTGCCGTAGAGCGGATATTCACCACCATGCCGCCCGTGGTGACCGTCAATTCTTGCGCAGGGAAAATGCTAATGGTCAACGAGTCCGTGATCGGCGTCGTCAGCGGCGGGCGCACTTCATCCAGGCTGCCAAGCACGATTCCATCTTCATTCAACACATCCGCAACCGTCATCGCAGAGGTCAAGATCGTCTTATCCAATTGCGGGGAAATCAGCCGCACACTTACCGTCCGAAATAGTTGTATATCAAGGTTGCCTGCCAGAGAAATTTCATCCTCCAGCCCAAACGCAACCCCGTTCACCAGCACCCGGTCAGTCGGCTGCGCCGTGATGCCTGCTTCGTTGAGGATCAACAACGGCATGGTCTCGCTTGTACTTATTGTGCGTGTCTCGCCGCCATCGCGAATGGTCACCGTACGCGAGCCTTGCGCCTGACAAGCAAGCAGTAAAAATGCCGGCAACAGCCAGCGAAGAGTTTTCATGGTGCTCAAATCATACTACAGGATTTTTCGGATACAATTCTGCGCATGGAAATCTTAACCAGCACAGCGAATCCTTTCATCAAACATGTCCGCGCCTTGCGTCAGAAAAAAATGCGCACAGAGTTCGGTCAATTTCTGGTAGAAGGCATTACGCATGTAGGCGAAGCCATCGAAGCCAATTGGGATATCGACTCGATTTTATACGCGCCCGACTTGTTAACCAGCGCATTCGCCAAAGACTTGCTCGCCCGCGCCGAACGCCTCAATCTTAAACTCCAGCCTGTTTCTGTTTCAGTGATCGAATCCCTGGCTGATAAAGAAAACCCGCAGGGCATCCTTGCGATGGTGAAGCAAAAAAAATATACATTTGAAAATGTGAAATCCATAACCCGCGCTGTGGCGTTGGTCTCACCGCAAGACCCCGGCAACCTCGGCACCATCCTGCGCACGCTAGATGCTGTCGGCGCCGATGCGCTCTTCCTCCTTGAAGGCGGCGTCGAGTTGTATCATCCTACCGTCATACGCGCCAGCATGGGCACCCTATTCTGGAAGCCCGTCATCCAAACCTCCTTCGACGAATTTCTCAATTGGGCGCGCACAGGCGGGCATCAACTCATCGGCACCTCAGCCAAAGCCGACGTGGATTATCACACCCTCATTCCACAAACTCCCTGGGTCTTGTTGCTCGGCACCGAACAAAAAGGACTCTCCCCCGAACAACTCGCCGCCTGTGATGTCAGCATCTCCCTGCCCATGCGCGGACGTGTCAGCTCGCTTAATCTTTCCGTAGCTGCTGGTGTGTTGTTGTATCAGTTTACGCACTGAGTTGTGCTTGCTGACAACCTGGGTTTTAACTCGTCTCGCATCGCACTAAATCAAACTCTGAATAAAATGACCGCTGACAGCAGACCGCGGTCGGATGCTTGCGCGAATTGTGTAAACTAAGCAATCTTCCGGCTCAAAGACAAAAGCGGGACTTCAACAAGTCTATAACTCAGAAAACCAACAACCAGCACAAATAAGAATATAACTGGAACAACGATCAAATTATCGTAGATCGCATCGGTGCTGAAAAATTTCCAAACCCTGCCCACAACATTGATGGTGAACAGGTGCGAGAGATAGATCGAATACGACGCATTCCCTGATTGAATCAGGAAATTGGGCAGCGTGTTCCCATTCCGTTCGGCATGCGTGATGCTGGCGACGATTACCATGGCGGGAGTCCCATAAATGGCGAGCCGCCACCAGCCATCTGGGGCGGAGCCGGTCTGAGCGACGAAAGAGACAAATCCAATAATTGCGGCGATCATGCCAAGGCTTGCAATGCCGACCAGCCAATTCGCATTGATCTTGATGTTGGCGAATTGATGGTAATGCCATGCCAAAATACACCCGACAAGGAATTCGATGGTCAGCGGATGGAACACAAGGTTATAGGTTGGGCTTCCAGTCGATCTACCAAAGACGACGATCACCGCGCCCCACACCAGCATGGATAGTGGCATGAACTTTTCAGGCACCAACAGCAGAATGACGAAGAATACAAGATAAAAATACATCTCGTGGATCAACGTCCAGCCGACTTGCACAAGCGGCAGTAGTTCATCGGGTAACAGCAGGTATGAAGCCAGAATATCCACTTGATTGCCTTGCGAACTGTTCACCCACGATGGTTGGATGAGAAAGACGATCAGCGCCAGCGTGGTGTACACCCAATACAGTGGATATATTCTTGAGACGCGATGATAGAGAAAAAGCAGGGAGTGCCGCAGATTCTGGAATTTTCCGCGAGTCACCGTCACCATTACAAACCCACTGATTACGAAGAAGAGGTCCACGCCGAAGATGCCGAATTGCATCCACTCTGGCAAAAGGGTATTCGCCCCGCCGAATTTTTTTTCGATCACCAGTAGATGAGAAAAAACGACCACCAAAACGGCAACCCCGCGTAACGCTTGAATGTTATTGAGTTTATTCACTGCTGAAGGACCTGCTTTCCTTTTCTATCGTATAAACCCATCCCGAAGGTGGAAATCTGCCTGTGTGCCGGGGTGGGTGAGCGCCCAATAGCTCTCGCGCCCATCAAAGGTTTGAATGATAGCTGTGACCCCAATATTTATTTTTTGCTCTGCCAAAAGGATACAAGATAGATCGATGGAAATATCCAACCTTAATTCATGATTCGCTTTGTGGAAAGTGAATGGCAGGCTGGTGAACAAAACCTCTTCGCGCATGTTGACCTGGCGATATGCGTCCATGCGATACACATTCCAATTGCCCGAAGGCGACATGTTGAATTCCCAGTATTGGGTTTGCCCTTCAGGCGCAATGAAGATCTCAAAACACGTCATCTTCCACAGATCGTCTTTGCGCATAGGCACTTCAGTGATGTCAGGCAGTTTGATAGAATCAACATCCCCATTGACAAAATATCGCACAGAAAGTTGATCTTCCACCCGCTCGATCTCGCCCGTGATCTTTATCTCCGGCAGGTCACTTGCAGGAAAAGGAGTGAGGATGAAGGGTTGCAAGGATTCTTCCCTATGCTTTGACCACTTTTTGGATGCTGTTGCGGATCTCCGCCTCATGCGCCTCGATCGACTGGGTCAGCTGAAATTGGACCAAGGCACGCTGTAAGTTGTGCTCGGGGTATTTCACTTTAAAGTAAACATCGCCTGCCAGATAGTCACTGAAGAAACGCAAGCCAAGTTCGAATGCAAGTAAACGAATGGAGGTATAGAGATGTTCATAATCGGCTGGGGTTAAGAAGGCTTGGGCTTCGGCGAGGTATCCTTCAAGAAGCGCTGCGCCAATTTCGGGGTTGTAGTGAACCGCCTGCCAGTTTTCCGCATCCTCACCCAATGGGTTGCTTCCAGAGCGGATGCAGTCGCCGATATCGTAATGGACGAGTCCCGGTTTGACGGTATCGAGATCGACGATGCTGATGGCTTTGCCCGTGTCGTTGTGGACCATGACGTTGTTGACCTTCGGGTCGCCGTGAATGGGTCGCAGGGGCAGACCCGCATCTTCGAGGGTGAAGGCAAAGGCGCGCCGCTCTTCGATGAATTGAATGCCATGTTTTACTTCGGGAGAGAGCTGCCGTTTGTGCTGTGGGAAGACCGTATCGTAATGCTGCAGATAACGCGGGGTAATATGAAAGCCTTCGAGCGTATCTGCCAGTGAGTCGATGGGCAGGTCGCTGATGAGGCTTTGGAAGGTGCCGAGGGCGTAACCGACTTCACGGGCATGCGTGGAGTCGGTGATGGTATCGAAAGAGCGCGCATTATCAATGAAGCTGATCGCACGCCAGAAGCCGTTCTCCGAATCGATGAAATAGTCGTTGCCGTCTTGCGCTGGGATCACTCGCGGCGAATCCCATACACGACCCTCCAGCCGCACACGCCGATGGACGTGTTCTGTGAAGGCGCGCATGTTCTGCATAATGAGAGAGGGCTGTTTGAAGACGTGAGTATTGATGCGTTGAAGGACGAATTTTTCCTGTGGGGAGCAGGTGACGATGTAGGTGTCGTTGATATTTCCGTTGCCAAATTCTGTCACAGCGCTGACGCTGTTGCCGGAGGCGAATTTTTCTGCGATGGTATGTAGAGTTTCGAATGAGTTATTCATGAAAGGGAAGAAGGATACCTTTTTTGAATTGTTGGTTTATGGGTGCGGATAGAGCGCATTGTATTTAGGGTTTTGGGGCAGATAGAGCACGCATACTCGTTGCCCGGTTTGATAATCAGGTCGGCGCAATGTAGACACATTTCCTTGATAGGTTTGACCATTGGCTTGGAAGGTGTATGTGATCATCCATGGGTGGCGATGGTTGACGCGGACGCTCAAGTTTTCTTGCATATCGGTGATTTGTCCGTTTGCTGGTTGTCCGTTGCGGAGGACGTCGATGGTCTTTTGCGTTTCTTGATAGCGCCATACGATGACTGCCAGCCCGCCGCCAAAAAATACGATTCCCATTAGTAAAAAGGGAATGCCCACAAATGCCGTGATGATCGCGACCGTCAGCGACAACCCAACGACGCTAAAGATTCCCCCGATAAAAGCGAAGACCCCTCCGGCGATCACCCAGCCGTTGGTCAGCATCAGGTTCCAGATGAATTTATCTGCGATCTGGCGGGGTGCAGGCGGCGGATTGGGTATGGAAACCTCCGCGACTGGCGAAGCTTCTTCTTCAGGCAGCGACATGGGTCCACCGCATTTTTGGCAGTTGGTTTGAAACGAGACGTAATTTGTGCCGCACCAGGGACAAGTGATCATTTGAGCGCTTCCTTAATAATAAAGATTTCGTCTACCCTGGCTGAGATTCAAGGCGCTCTTTTAAACGCGCCAGCAGGGTGTTCTGAGCTTTGGTCGCTTCACGGAGTACGAACCCGGTTGTGATCTGCAGGCATTGAACATGAACGACTTCTTGAAGATGGGTGATGCCATTGCTCTCTGAAAAGTGATATTCCACATCCAAGGTGACGCCGCCGGGGCTTTTTACATGAGTGTCGAGCCGGGTATGCGGCTTGGTGAGACGTGTGGTGACGTGGATGCGGTTGTGATAGGGGATAAACCCGAAGAATCGAAAGGCTTCGGTGGTCGTATAGCGATGGACAATGATCCCATTTTCGGTGGTTTCGTTCACTTTAGAAATATTGATCAGGAGAGGCTGCAACCCTAAAAAATTCTGTGGAACAGATAGATGCTCGAACACAACCGAAATGGGACGGGCTATTTCTATTGTGAAGGTTAGTGTGCTGTGATTTTTGGGAATAGATGACATGAATACCACTTCGGGCAGAATAATTTCTGAGCGAAGTATATCATTTGATGCTTGCACTATGATTCCCGCCCCGTCACGCGGACTTGGCGAAGCCGTCCCACCAGAGAATGGTTGAGGCTGTTGTGCAGAAGCTCCAGTATCAGTCTACGTTTTGTTAGGTGGCGCTTCTTAGAAGACGAAATGTGATTATGGAGTGTAAGGAATAAAAAGAAAATACTCATCCCAAATAGTTTTTCCGCTATCGTCCATAATTTGAAGATAGAACTTGTTTTTGCCATTGATATTTTCTCGCAGATAATCGATTGGCAAATCCACATTAAAAAGCCCCACCCCTGAATATAGTATTCCAATTGCGGGATGAGAATCGTAAATAGAATATTTTCCATCTTCCCGATATGGGAAGATATTGATTGAGAGTTTGCTTGCTACTTCCTCTTGCTCGATTGTCGTCGAAACGCCAGACGCGTTGACGAAGTTGAATTGATAAGATAAGCGATAAAAACCGCTCTTAGGTTCGTAAATTGTAACAAATTTTCCTTGATGAAAAAATTCGGTTTTATTCTCACTTATTGAATATGGGTAGCCAGTTGTGAGACTATCTTGAAAATTTCCTTTTATGTATGCTCCAGAAGAGGAGTTTATAGAAAAATAACCTTGCTGTTGTACCCTTTCTTGCCCATCGATGACCTGAAAAGTGAAAGCGCTGCAATCGCCGAATTTTGTTTGCAAATCTTTCATCATGATATTTCCTGATGAGATAATCTCCATAATGTCATTATTTGTTTTGTCAACTGTTGTAAGGTTTACCTTATTTGCGATTTGATTAGTATATGTTTCATCAGTGCGGTAACGATAAATTAATAATTGCCATCCTGAAGTCGGCATGGCTGTTGGCATAGGTGTATGTTCATTTTTTGTGAAGCGAGATGCTGTAATATCTATACTGAAACGAAACAACTCAATTTCACTCGGTAATACTGCAAGTCCATTCGCGTATACTGCAAAAACGCGGAAAGGACCATCAGGGTATGAGTAAATATTTTCACCTGTTTTGCTTAAGGCTGTCATAACAACGCGATAATAAGTGAATGGAATAGGTTCAACTGTGGTAGTTACTGTCGTTGGTGCTCTAGTGGGTATGGGCGTATCAGTGGGAATCGCTGTATTTATGATAATTGGAGACTGTGTTTCCGTTCTTTCCGTAGCATCTGTTGGACTCATCGTAGGTGTTGATGATGAAAAGCTATTACACGATGCTAAAATCATAATAAAAAACAATGGGATTATTGTTTTGCGGATAATTTTCATTTTCCCGTGCCTTTTGATGTTGCGGGACTAACTGCCTAACGGACTTGCCGTTTTTTTTATCTTGTTGCTAGTATACACCTTGATATGTGTTTGTATATTTTTTTTCTTTTTATTTATCCCCCGAAAATCCTATTGAAGCGCAGATTTGTATTCTTATAATGGGAATTGTCGTAAGGGGGACGTCCCACTCCAGAAAACACGGCAGCCCCCAAACCCAATCGTTTCATGAAATAGGAGGTCTATCATGTCGGTTAAGTTTAATGTAGTGGAGCGCGGCAAGCCGGGTTCGCCGGAAACACCCAAGAAGTTCTATCCTTCGATTGTGGCTTCGGGCAAGGTCAATCAAAGAGACGTTGCCAAGCGGGCTTCGGAAGTATCTACGGTGAGCAGTGCGGATACGGCAGCCGTGGTGGAGAATTTCTTGCAGATTATTGCGCAGGAGTTGGCAAAGGGCAATATTGTGCAATTGGGTGAGTTCGGCTCGTTCTGGCTGCGGACGGAGACGGAAGGTGCAGAGACAGAAAACGAGGTGCGAGCCAGCCACATTACCAATGTGCTGGTACGCTTTACCCCCGGCAAGGAGTTCCAGCAGGTACTGGATGCGATTGTCTTTGAAAAGGCATAGGAAATAGAAAAACTCGGGAGCGTGGGGGCTCCCGAGTTTTATTTTGTGCCGAAGAGGTTATTACTTGTTAGTCAACGAGTCATAACATGTTGGGGAACGAGTCATAACCTGTTGAGTGACGAGTCATAACCTGTTGAGTGACGAGTCATAACATGTTGGGGGATAAGTCATGTCACCCTGAGGGAGCGCTCTTCGCGACCGAAAGGTCTCTTACTGCATGAGTAGAGATCCTTCGCTTCGCTCAGGATGACAAATCCCTTTAGCGATTGCCTTTGGCGCGGTTGTGGGTTTTGCAGAGCATTTGGCAGTTCTTGGCGTCGGTTGCGCCGCCTTTGCTCCAGGCGGCGACGTGGTCGGCGTCCATGTCGGCGAGTTTCCAGAGTTTGGTCTTATTGGCGTCGTGACCGAGTGCGCAGAGCGGACAGTTCGATTCGCCTTTCTTTTCGGCTTTGGCAGTTTGTGCCGCGTAGACGCTTTTCTTGGTGGCGTCGTCGAAGACGCGTACATCTAGTAACTTGGTATCGGTAGAGCCGCCGAGGATGTACTCGAAGATGCCTTTGCGGTTCTTAACGTAGGGATCGGCGTAGAGTTCTCTCACTTGTTTAGAAACCTTTGTCGGGTTGTAAGAGGCGTGGTGGTAGGTCTCATACAGCCGCCCCCATTCCAATCCGCGCATTTCGGTTTCGACATCCATAAAAACAGTGGAGACCCAGTCGATGACGCTGTTGAAGTAGGCTTTGAGTTCGTTGATGTTTTTGTCGTGACGGTGACGGCTCATGTACTCGTCGATGTTACCTTTGCTGACCCATTCGAGGGCGCGTTCGAGGAAGTCTTGACGGTTGGCGCTGCCGGAGATGTAGGCGCTCCATTTTTGGATGTTGGCGTTTTGGGTGTTGCTGAATTCGGCTTTGCCGAGGGTGACGAAGGGACCGGAATAGACGGCGTTGAGAATCTCTTGATGGTTGACGGGCACGCCATAGATGTTGATGGTTTTGAACCAGTCTTTGATCTCGGTTTCTTCGCCTTCACATTCGTAGATGAGCAGTTTGGTTTCGAGGATTTTCTTGCGTTGATCGGCGGCGATGCCGTCGAAGTATTGTTGCATGCCGCGCTGATCTTGAATGGCGAATTTGTTGGTGACAAAGCGCCCGAAGCTGGTGATGCGCTGTTGACCGTCTAACACTTCGAGCAGGTCTTTGCTGACTTTGTTGAAGTAGATCAGCCCGAGCGGATAACCCTTGAGAATGGATTCGATGACTGCCACGTCTCTTTTGCCGTCGGCATAGATGTAGTTGCGCTGATATTCGGGCTGAATGGTGAGTTTGCCTGCCAAGCCGAATAAGCCTTTGCCTTCGAGTTCGTTGTAGACAAAGCCTTCGCAAATATCTTTGATGGTGATGTCGGTTCTAAGGGTGGTTTTCATGTCCCGTATCTCCTATGCTTAAATCATCTTGCCTTTTGATTACCTTTTTTACGAATAACAATGCGGAAATAAGTTGAAACTCCGTTTATATTGCAGGTGTGAGATTGATTTTTACGAACAGTTTCATTTGTGCCTTGCGTATCTAGCAAGGCATACCTATTCAAAGCATCAATAATTTCAAATTGGTCCGGTGAATACTTATCGAGAAAACTAACCGGCACTCCCATCAATCCATCAAAATCACTTGGGATAGTATCCGTAAACGGCACTTCAATCGCGTCGTAGTTGTCGTAGCGGTCATACGATTGTTTGCCTTTAATTTCTTTATGTTTGCTATATTTTAGATTCTCTGCCATTGTCATTAACGGCAATGGCTGATGACGCCTGCCATGGTCAAGATTGGTAAACCAAACTGAGGGCGAGCGTAAATATACTATACCGTCTACAGTTCTCGTCGCTGTGCTGGGCTTTTGTGAAGAGTCGATTTCTTCTGGTGATATAAACAACATATCCTTATTGAAACTCGTAGTCCCAACCCACATTTTATTATCTTTAATTAAGGGGAAAACTTCCTTGTAAGTGATTGCATTTTTACTGCCGATTATCACAAATTTCTTGTCTGCTTCCACAATCCACGCCAAGAACTCGCGAAAGAGCGAGAAGGGCGGATTAGTGATGATGATGTCGGCTTCGTCGCGTAAGGTTTTGATCTCGGCGCTTCTAAAATCGCCGTCGCCTTGCAGGTATTGCCATTCCAAATCGTCCACGTTCACATGGTGGTCGCCGGTCTTGTCTTGTGCCAGGGTGAAAATCTTGCCGTTGACCTTGGTCTTCTTTTTGTCGTAATACGGGGCGCTGGTCTCAAAGAGGGTGGGTTGGTACACGCCTTTATAGGTCTTGCTCTCCACTGCGTAACTGGTGCTGATGAGTTTTCTCAGTCCCAGCCGCTCGAAGTTCTGGGCGAAGTACTTGGTAAAGTTACTCCATTCGGGGTCATCGCAGGGCAGTAATATCGTCTTACCGCGAAAGACATCTGGGTTAAATTCCAAATACGCCGAAATCTCTTTCTCGATGTCGGCGTACTGGGTATAGAACTCGTCATTTTTTGCGCGCTTGGCTTCGGTTAAGTCACTTTTTGCCATACTTAGTCCCGTCTGGTTTGGGTGGGTAATAAGGAATATTCAATGCATAATTATAATGGATGGATGCGACAGTCCAGCCGTAGACATTCAACCTTCAACCTTCAACCTGAAACCTGAAACCTGAAACTCACCCCGCAAACCCCTCCGGCATGGAGGTCTCTCCGCCCGTTAGACCATAACTCAAAATATCCTTTTCGCGATCTGGGTACAAGTTCAACAACTCCGCTTGGGTGCCGCCTGTAAAAATATCGCCAGTGAAACCGGGGGCAAGTGTACAGCCGAAGAGAGAATATTTTCCGCCTTCTATGCAATGACCTGCCTGCCAGACCCCGGCGGGAATCACAAATTGCACATGCTGTCCCTTCAAGGGCTCACTGCCTAGAATCACATCTCGGCTTGACCCATCTGGGTACAACAAAATTAATCGCAACGGATCGCCGCCATAAAAATGCCACATCTCATCAATCGTCAACTTATGAAAGCAAGACACACTGCGCGGTTCATGACAATACATGCCGATCATGCCCGTCCCAAACGGCTTGCCATTCGGCATATCGCCAGAACGATACGTACTCACGAACAACGTCCCCTCTACCGGCAACGCCTCAAACTTGAAATGCTCGATCAACGCCTGAATTTCAGAGTCCACACTACCTCCACTATTTACTATCAACTATCCACCACCCACCATCAACTGTTCTTAATCGTCAAATTCACCACCGTTGCTCCGCTGGCTTTCACTAAATTCTCCGGGGTGATCATGATCTCCTCGCCCCATTGTCCCGCCCCGGTGCCGAGCATGGGCTCGTCCATCAGAGTCGCTTCGAGGAAGGAGCGGAATCCTTCTGGCTGCCAGCCAAAGGCGGGGATCGAGCCGATGATGTATCCGGTCACTTCCTTCACACGTTCAGGCGGTGCCATTTGAATATTGCGCGAGCCGATGACCTTCTTCAAATTTCCAGAGATGGCATTCTGGTCACCGCCCAACATCACCAGCACACACTCGCCTGTGTCTACTACTTGAAAGATCAGAGTCTTGACTGCCTGCCGTTCGGCGAACCCTAAAACTTTTGCCACATTGGCTGCGCCTTTTTCCGTTTCGGGCGAAAAACTTTTGGCTTCATATGGAATATTGTGTTTATCAAGATGAAGGTGAGCGGGTAGTTTCATGATGGAGTTCCTTAAGGAGATATCTTGCATAAGTGATTTTTACCTAGCCACAGAGTTCACAGAGGCACTTGAGAAAACTCTTTTTTCTCTGTGTGCTCTGTGGCGAAAAGACTTTCGTAAGATGCCAAATATGATGTTGAGTTTACGAGTTTCGGCTCGAAAGAGAGATGCCTACCAAAATTAATATACCACCTGCTATTGTCATCAGCGATGGTGTTTCATTGAGGAGGAAGAACGCCAAAATGGCAGACCCAATTGGCTCCCCGAGTACAGTGACGGACACCAGCGCGGCAGTTAGGTACTTCAACGTCCAATTATAGGTGGTGTGCCCGATCAATTGTGGGATCGCCGCCAGCAAAAAGATCCAACCGTAGGTCTTGGCTTCATAGCCGAAGGGAGAATTTCCTGAAACAAACAGGATGATCAAAAGCGTTATGGCTGCCATGCCGTACACCAGAAAAATATAAGGCACGAGCGAGGTGCCTGCCCGTAATTTTCTGCCGATGATGAGATACCCCGTCACTGCCCAGGCGCCCATCACTGCCAGAAAATTTCCCCACATGGCGCGACCTTGCAACGCATCTTGCAGCGATTGACAAACGAGACCGCCATCCCACACACACGCATCAGACAACCCGATAATTGCTCCGCCAACCACTGCCACTGCCAACCCGACAATGGCGACTCGTGAGATGTGTTCCTTCAGTAGCATCGGCGAAAGCAACGCCACCCACAGCGGACCCGTCCCTACGAAGACGACCGAACTCGCCACGCTGGTGTATTCAAGCGATGTGATCCATGTGGCAAAGTGTAAGGCGAGGAAAATGCCCGAGAAAACACCGAGCAGAACTTCGGTCCGCGTGAAGCGTTTGATCTCATCCCAATGACGGGTGAGGGCAACAGGTGCGATCAGCAAGGTCGCAATCGACATGCGCAACGCAGCAATGACAAGCGAAGGCGCGCCATCCATTTGAGCAAAGCGGATGAAAATGCTGGAGGTTGAAACAGCTAAGGTGGCAACGATCAATGCAATTGGAAGTAGGAAGCGGGTCTTTGAATCCATAATGCCGCCAAGTCTACCTTAAATCACGGATCAAATTTTGGAATCTTGAAGTTCTACTGTAAGAAATCTTGCACTCCAATGTAAGGTATGCTAAATTCAGGTTATCAATACTACCTAAAGGAGAACGAAAATGTCTAACGTAAAAACAGAGATCGCCGCTTTGGTGGCAAAGAAAGTTAAGATCACAGATGCACAGGCGTTGCAGGCAGTGGAAGTAGTGCTTGATTTTGTTGAAAAGAAACTGCCCCCGAACATCGGCGGCAAGTTGGATGCCATCCTCGCCGGGAATATCGACCTGAGCGACGGGATTGGGCTCGATGATGCCGCTGGTTTGCTCGGCGGTTTGATGGGCGGTAATAACAAATAAGGCTCTCAAATCAACTGCCGTATCCGAATGGGTACGGCAGTTTTATATTGTCATTTTGAATTTATTAGATATTTGTAATAAAATTCCATTATTCTTGCATCCAATCGGCAGGCAGGATAAAATAAATAAACCAACTCAAACTTATCAGCACGAAGGAGAAACCACATGGCTTTTGAACTTCCCAAACTTGCATATGCATACGACGCCCTCGAACCCCATATCGACGCGCGCACGATGGAGATCCACCACACCAAGCATCACCAGACCTACATTACCAATCTGAATGGGGCTGTTGAAAAGACTCCCGAACTTCAGGGCAAATCCCTCGAAGCTCTGCTCAGTGATCTGAACGCCGTGCCTGAAGGGGTACGCATGGTTGTTCGCAATCACGGCGGCGGCACCTATAATCACAACCTTTTCTGGGAAATTATGGGACCCAAGGCTGGCGGCGCTCCCAAAGGTGACCTCGCCAAGGCGATCGACGCTTCTTTTAATTCATTCGACGCTTTCAAAGATGAATTCACCAAGTCTGCTACCACCCGCTTCGGCTCCGGCTGGGCTTGGCTCGTCAAGAAGGGCAGTGGGCTCGCTGTCGTTTCCACCGCCAATCAAGACACGCCTCTCTCCGATGGGTTGACTCCCATCCTCGGCATCGACGTGTGGGAACATGCCTATTACCTGAACTATCAGAACCGCCGCCCCGACTACATCACTGCGTTTTGGAATGTGATCAACTGGGAAGCGGTCTCTGCAAAATACGCAGGCTAATTCCTACAAAACCTATCCACTCTGCCCCGCGCGTATGCGCGGGGCTTTTTTATTCCCACCTTGCAACGTCATTAAACAAAGTTATAATAAGTCAAGTTAAATTGGCTAACCAATAACCCCTAAAAGGAGAATTAAAGAAATGACCCACATTATTACCAGCTTGTGCGTACGTGACCGCGGATGCGTCGAAGTTTGCCCTGTCGAATGTATCATCCCTGGCAACCCTACCGACGGCTTCCCCATGCTCTATATTGACCCGGACACCTGCATCGATTGTGGCGCCTGCGTTCCCGAATGCCCATTCAATGCCATCTTCCCTGAAGATGAAGTGCCTGCCAATTACACAGCCAAGGGCGGTGAATACATCAACCGCGTCGGGCTCACCGGTCACTACGAGGCTTCCAATCACCATGGCAAGCCGGTCGTACTGGAAACCACCCGCCAACTCGCTGCTGGTGAAACGGTTGACCTTACCTCCGACATCCCGCTCAATTACGACTTCTTCAAGAGCGGACCCGGATATAGCGCCAAAGATACCGACAGCGGCAGCTAATTCCAATCATAAAAAAGCCGGACGTTCTCGTCCGGCTTTTTTATTTTCACTTGCTTAACAATGCATTGAATAACTGATCGCCAATTTGCTTAACAATTTTTGGGTTGTCTTCTTCCAATGCCACCACCAACGTCAGCGGCGCACCTTGCCAATTGGGCGGCGTTCCCGCAGTCAACCAAGTGACAGACGTCTGGTTGATACGTCCCAACGCGATATGACTCCAAAACACTTCTCCCTCGTTGACGAAGGACAGAGCCGCCTCTTCCGCCGCCTGGGCTTGAATCACCTCTTTCGGCTGATCCAACGCTGGGAGTACCACCCATCCCTGTTCGAGCGTGTTCACAGCAGTAGCAATGCGCGGCGCGGGTAGAGTCCCTTGATACGTCAATGCCGCCGTTGCAAGCGCCACCTGCAATGGACTGGCACGCAGATCGTCAAGGTCATCTGTTTGGATGGCTCCGGCAACGGGCATGGTAATCAGCGGGGATCGGAAAATTCCAAGCTCATCATAAAAACCCAGCAACTCAGCATCGCTAAATTGTTCCTCCCCGAACCGGGCTTTTATTAAGGGAAGCAGCGCATCTCCAAGCGGATACATGCCCTGCGTGGCGCGGTTGATTAGAGGCGAATCTTCATCTTGTGAAAGGGAGTCGCCTTCCTCGTCTAGTTTATTTGGGTCATAGGTTGGGTGCGATGCCATCACAAGGATCTCGCCTGTTTCGGCATTCATCAAAAGGATCGTGCCGCGATGTTCACCGAGAAGTTCATCTGCCGCAGACTGGAGAGACAAGTCTAGGCTCAGGCGTACATCCAAGCCTGGCGGTGGTGTGCCGTAGATCAACTGATTCCAAAGGATCAGGCTGGTGGGATTCCCTTGCAAGCCGCGCAGGTAATCGTCCAGGCTGGCTTCCAACCCGGCTTGTCCATATACAGGATGTGTATACCCAGTAACAGGTGCGAGTTCCGGGTACAAGTATTCGCGGGCATATGAACCGCTTTCACCTGTTGTGATGCTGATGGGTTGATTGTTGTTATCCACGATCTCGCCGCGTAGTACGAAGCGGTCGGCGATGGCACGGCGTGGATTGTCCGTTCGGGTGAGTAGATCACCTCCGCGAGCAATTGCCCACCAGGCGCTGGTCAGTGCGCAGGCGGCAAGCCCTAATGCAAAGATGCCCGCCAGCATGGTATATGGACGCGGGTTTTGAAGCGGCGCAGGTTCTGCTTCTTCTACATTGCTGATGACGATCAAGAGATACAGGGCAATGAATGAGGTTAATAGAGATGAACCGCCATATGAAACGAATGGCAGGGTCACTCCAGTAAGTGGTAACAAACGCAGGTTACCGCCAATAATGAGCAGACTTTGTACTCCGAGATATGCCGTGATGCCAGCCGCGAGATACCGCCGGAAATTGTCAGGGGCGCGCAGGGCGATGATCAAACCCCGGGCGAGGATCAGCCAGATCAGGAAGATCAAGCCCACGGTCCCGATCAGACCCGTTTCTTCCGCGATGGCAGAAAAAATAAAATCGGATATGGCGACAGGCACCAACAGCGGACTCCCGATCCCCAATCCTCTCCCCAAGGTGCCGCCGTTTGCCACCGCTAGCAGAGATTGGATGATCTGGTACGAATTGCCAGATGGGTCGTCCCACGGGTTGAGCCATCCCACCACGCGGACATGAATGATGTCGATGAAAAAATATCCTAGCAGCAAGGCGGTAAGCAGAAATGCGCCCGTGCCGATCAGAATGCGCCGCTTTCCGCTGGCGATAAAAAGAAAGATGGTGAAGAGAAAAATAAAAATAGATGCTGTGCCAAGGTCGCGTTGAACGACCAATAGGAGCAATGCCAGCCCAGTGACAACCAGCGTTGGGATCAGGAGTGGGATGGATAACAACCGAATGTTTGCACGGTCTGCGAGATACGCTGATAGGTAGATCACCAGCAGAATTTTGAGCGGTTCGGAAGGTTGAAAATAAATTCCACCTATGCCCAGCCATAACCGCGGACCGATCCCCATGGGATTGGTTCCAAAGAGCAGGGTTAAGGCTGTGATCAATAACCCGCTGGTGAGAAAAATATATTTATAGTTTTTGAAGAGGGATAGGTTTTGCAGGAAGCGTGTATTGAAGATCAAAATGACCAGGCTGATACCCAACCATGCGGTTTGACGAATGCCAAAAGATTCATCCAGTCGCCAGATGCTGAGCAAGCCCCATCCACTTAATAGTGCTGCCGCAGGGAAGATATAAGGGTCGCGTTCGGGGAGATATTTGTTCAACGCGCGATGTGCCAGGAATGTAAACACCCCCCAGGCAAGCAGACCAAACCAATGTGAAACCCTGTAGTCTACATCCCAGGTGCGCTCGCGAACTGCAGGGGCAAGTGTGAGAATGACAGATTGTAGAAAAAGGAAAAATGCCGCCCATTGCAAGAGACGGCTCTGAGTTTGATCGTTCATTGTTGGGGTTTGGATTGGCTTTTCTTGCCCAACCGTTGGGTGGGTTCAATGATCACATTTTCAGACAGGCTGATAGATAGCACGGTACCGCCGCATCGGATCTCATCTTTGGATGTGATCACGGTCGGCAGTGTGATGGGAGCATCGTTTAATTGAGTTCCATTGGTTGAGGAAAGATCTTCCAACCACCATTGATTGTGGTGATAGGTAAGGTGGGCATGCCTTGCAGAGATGGTATCGTCTTGAAGTGGAATGTCGCAGCCGGGGTCACGTCCGATCGTGATCTCTGCCTGATTGAAATAGCGCATTGTCCCAGGTTTGCCCGCGTATCGGATCATAATGCTAATCCCAGGTATGCGGCGGGTGGTTAAGATCGTCCCCTGACGATGGATCTCGCGATATAAAAATACGAGCGCCCAGCCGAGGAAGCCATACAATGCAAGCGCTGTCAGCAATCTCAACGTGAGGACAACAACGCCGCTCATTTTTTCTTGAAATTTGCCGTGGAATGATCTTTGCTCAAAACGGCGGTTGGGCGGTCAGCGATCTGATCTTTGAATGGGGCGGTTTCTTTCAGATCGGGGCGCGGGGGCGGGGTATCATGCCCGAAGACGAGGGCAACACCGGCAAGGGAGATGACATCTCCCGGATACAAAACACTTTGACTCGTGCGTTGTCCATTGACAAATGTCCCGCCAGTTGAATTCAGGTCAAATACAATGAAACGCCCTTTGATCGCGCGCAATTGGGCATGATTGCGAGAAACCCGCGGGTCATCAATGACGAGTTGATTATCCATTCTGCGCCCAATGTTGACCACGGGGAGGGTGAGCGGGTAGATTTTTACACCTTCCACGATCAGGAAGGAATTCTCCGGAATCTGTTCTGCCACTGCATCAAGACTTCCAGTATCCAGAGGGGTTGCATTCGTTTCTGCCATAGTTTCTACTCGGTGAGATGCCAAAACTTCGACATCATTAATAAGAATTTTTTCGTTTGTGGAAAAAGTGACGATAGGGGCTATTGTAAACTTAAAACCACCTTCTTGTGCCACTGTTTGAAGCGAATGTAAGATAACTGTAAGCAAGTCTTTATCTGCCCAGGTTTTGGCGTTATCCGGATGCAGAATGAACGTATATGTGTCTGGAATGGTTGTCTCGCCGCCCGTTGTAATGCTGTTCTGCTGGATGGCTAGAGCCAATTTCTGGACGAGGACATCCTCAATGCGCTTCCCTGGGATGAGGTGGATCAAATCCACTTCGATCAGGTTTTGGAGGCGGGTTTCAAGTTCGTGTAGGTTCATTGGAAAATAATCTTTATAAAGGTTTCTTGCAATTGGGGCAGCTTGTATCTGTAGGCTTCACAACAAAACCGCAATGACCGCAGGTTGTTGGTTGCACCCTCCCAAGTGGAGCCCCACACGCATGGCAGGATGGCGCGCCTACCGGGTTTGCAACATGACAATATTCACAGGTGGTGCGTTTCAAGTTTTTAGACAATTCGGCAGAAGCACCCGCCGCACGCGCCGCCTTAGAGATCACCGCCCAAACACGTTCACTCATCTGGAGGTTTTCAATATCCTGGGCAATATCGTCGAGCCGACCCAACAGGCTGAATGGATTCTTGATCGCAGCCAGTGCGCTCATGCCCAGGCTGGCAGCCACGCCCATCCAGGCTTGCTGCCCCAGCTCCACCATAATGCCTTCTTCGAGCGATTGAACAGTGACGGTCATGGCGGTCTGCCCGCCAGACATGGCATCGGGGCGTGTGCCCACCTGAATCACAACCCGGTCGCTTTGCCCAAGTGTTTGCGCGCGCAGGTTGCCCTGGTTGAACTCAGCCACCAGCGCATGCGCAATATCGGCAGGTTTGATATTTCCGTGAAAGATTTTTCGTTCCATGAACTCGATTATAATCGCCTTTGCGATTCTCCTTTTACAAATCTACGAAATGACACATTATAAGTTTCCCCTCCGCTATTTACCATTAACTCTCGCTGTTCTGCTTCTAATTTGTGGATTACTTTCCGCCTCTTCACCACGCCTTGTGCTGGCTCAACAACCGACGGATACCCCCGCCGCTGCAACCGGAGTCTTCATCACCGTGGTTACAGATGAGCCACAGATCAATGTCCGGTTGGGTCCTAGTTCGACCGTGTACCCGGTTGTCGGTGTCTTGATCACTGGTTCCACCGCGCCTGTATTTGGGCGTTCCCCGGGCGGTGATTGGATCCAGATCGAATTTCCTTCCGCTCCCAATGGAGTTGGTTGGGTGTATTCCCCGCTGGTGCAGGTATCCCCGGCAGGCGTTACACTTCAAATAGTCGAACCGCCCCCAACACCCGTCCCGCCTGCCACCTCCACCATCGACCCAACCCTGGCGGCGCAATTTATTGTCCTCCCAACCAATACACGTCTGCCGACTTTTACTCCGCCTCCCACGCTGGTCGAAATTGAATATATTCAAAACACACCCATACAAGCTTCGGTGCCCTGGGCATCTATTATTATTGCCTTTGCTGTATTGGGCATGATCGGCTTCCTGCTTTCCCTGATCCGTCGGTGAGTTCAATGCAGCTTGTGCGTGAGAAACATTTTTTAATTTTTTTATTGCTGGTTTTCTTCAGCCTTGGGATTTCTTTTTATGCGCCTGCACAGGGCAATGTTATTGCCCAACAACCCACAGGTTCAGTCCCTACAGTGACGGGTACACCTGCGGGAATGATCGTGCGTGTCAATTTTGATATCGAAACCGTGAACGTTTATTCCGGTCCAAGTTCCTACCTTTACCCTTCTGTGGGGGTATTGTTGAAAGGGCAGGAAGTACCCGCCTTGGGCATCTCAGCCGATAACAATTGGATACAGGTCTATTACCCCGGGGTACCAGATTCGATTGCCTGGGTATATGGTCCGTATGTGACCATCATCAAAACGGGACGCTTGCCTGAAATCCCCGCTCCTGATACGCCCACACCTGTTTCTACGCCGACGATTGACCCAACTCTGGTTGCCGCTTTTATTGACCCGGTCACCCCCACACGATTGCCCACCTTTACTCCTCCGCCTGATTTTATCGTCCCAACCTTTCTCCCAAATCTTGACTCGGCAAATCGAGTCCCGGTCGGTTTGTTCATCATCATATTGGGGTTCATTGGCGCGTTTGGTACTTTGATCTCTTTCCTACGCGGCAGATAAATTCCCAATACCGAAAATAAAAACTGGACAGGCTCTTCACCTGTCCAGTTTTGAATCTTTAAAATATCTTAGTTATTGCAGCCGCAAGAACCGCCGCCGCATCCGCAGGAACTTTCACCGCCGCCGGAACCGCAGGCGCATCCGCCTTCACCGTGGCTGTGACCCTTGGCGTTCGGGCTGTTTACTGCAAACCCTGCGCCGCGGACGGGATCGTTCACAAAGTCTACGGTTGCATCACGCAGGTAATCAATGGAGACTTCGTCCACAACCACCTTGACGCCGTTGGCTTCAAAGGTCGTATCCACATCGCGGAAGTTGTTATCGAGCGCCATGCCGAAGTTTACACCACAGCATCCGCCGCCAGCCACATAGACGCGGAGAGCGTACCCATCAAGGTTTCGTTCCGTAAGGATATTTCTAACCGCTTCGCTTGCAGCGGGGGTGAGCGTAAAAAGTTGGGTGCTAATTTCCTGGAGCATGTTTTTCTCCTTACAAATGTTTTATTTCGATAAATGTTATCAGGTTTGACCAACACTGTCAACTTTTTTAGTACAAAAAATTAATTTGATACTCATTTTCTTGACACAAATCCCTTGCACCTGTAAAATCCGTCTGCTTAAAAGGCGAGAGCCTTTATACAATCAACTCTGTAGGAGGAGTAACTTTTCATGTTCACAATGGGATTAACCAATTTTGAACAGACCGCGATTTGGGCCGTCTTTGCTATTGCATGGCTGGGGCTCGGATACGCGGTCTTTTTGCGTTCCCAGATCCTGCGCGAAGACAAAGGCACCGAAAAAATGCAGGAAGTTTGGAATGCAATCAAGGATGGCGCGAATGCCTATTTGCAAAAGCAATTTCGCTCCATCATGCCCTTGATCGTAATTTTGACCATTGCGCTATTCGCATCTGTCTATGTTGTTCCGCCCACCCCTGAAGCGTTGGAACGCTTTGCGGGTCAAAGTGAAGCTCAAGTCCAGGTCATCATCGGTATTGCGCGAGCCGTGGCGTTTGTGATGGGCTCATTCTTTTCGTTGATGGTCGGTCAAATCGGTATGCGTATGGCAATCGAAGGCAATGTGCGTGTGGCAGCCGCATCAAAGAAATCTTTTGGTGATGCGCTTCGTATTGCCTACCGTGCCGGAACCATCACTGGTATGTTGACTGATGGTCTCGGCTTGCTTGGTGGGACAATCATTTTCATTATCCTCGGTATTGCCGCGCCAGATGCTTTGCTTGGCTTCGGCTTCGGCGGCACACTTCTCGCATTGTTCATGCGTGTCGGCGGTGGTATCTTTACGAAGGCTGCTGACGTCGGTGCTGACTTGGTCGGTAAGGTCGAAGCAGGCATCCCGGAGGATGACCCGCGCAATCCTGCTGTGATCGCGGACCTCGTGGGCGATAACGTCGGTGACTGCGCCGGTATGGCAGCGGACATCTTCGAATCCTATGAAGTGACCATGGTCTCCGGCTTGATCCTCGGTTTGGCACTTTGGCACATCACGGGTCGCCTCGAATGGATCGTCTTCCCGTTGATGGTGCGCGGTATCGGTGTACTTTCTTCAATCGTTGGTACCTACTTTGTTAAGGCTGGTAAAACAGGCAAAGCTGCCGATGCGATGAAAGCGATCTTTAGCGGCTTTGTTACCTCTGCATGGATTTCTGCGGCGTTATTCTTTCTCGCCGGTTTTGCTTACATGCATGGACTGGAAGACTTGGCAGTCGATGGGTTTGCAGCGTACGGTGGTTGGTGGCGTTTGCCGACTGCAGTCGGTGTGGGTGTGTTGCTTGCAATTTTGATCGACCGCCTGACCGAATACTTCACGGGTACGCACGCTTCACCTGTGAACGATATTAAAAAATCTGCCGATACAGGTCCCGCGACCTTGATCTTGAACGGCATCACCGTTGGCTTTGAGTCTTCGGTATGGTCTGTTCTCGTCATTGCCTTGACCATTATCGCTTCCATCTTTATTTTTGGAACCATCCCCGGGCTGGAAGGCGCAGATAGAGCGACTTTCATTCTTTATGGTGTGGCGATGACTGGTATCGGTATGTTGACTCTGACGGGTAACAACGTAGCGATGGACTCCTTTGGTCCGATCTCGGATAATGCCAACGGCATTGGCGAGATGGCTTGGTCTGGCAAAACGGACAAGGCGACCAAGGACGCGCAGCAGATCATGGCTGACTTGGATGCAGTCGGTAATACGACCAAAGCCATCACCAAGGGTGTTGCCATCGGTTCTGCCGTAATCGCGGCGGTTTCACTTTTCGGTTCCTTCCTCGTGGACGTTTCTCGCGCCCAGGCTAGCTTGGGTGTTCCCCTTGCACAGCAGATCCAGGCAATCGGTATCCGCGTGGATATTCCACAGATTTTTGTGGGTATGCTCATTGGTGGTGCGTTGCCGTGGTTGTTCTCCTCATTCGCCATCCAGGCTGTGACTCGCGCCGCTTCCCTCATCGTGTTGGAAGTTCGCCGTCAGTTCAAATTGGGCGTGTTGGATGGAAAGGTCAAACCAGATTATGCTCAGGCGGTTAGCATTTCTACGACTGCGGCGCAGAAAGAATTGGTTTCTCTGGCTTTGCTCGGCATTGTCACTCCCATCGTGGTTGGTCTGACTCTGGGTGTTGAAGCCCTTGGCGGTTTCCTGGCGGGCATCATCGTTTCTGGTCAGTTGTTGGCGGTCTTCCTCAATAACTCCGGCGGCGCCTGGGATAATGCCAAGAAGTTGATCGAAGATGAACCCAAAGACCCGAAGAATAATCTCGGTAAAGGTTCCGAACGCCACAAGGCGGGTGTGGTGGGTGATACCGTGGGTGATCCCTTCAAGGATACAGCGGGACCAGCTCTTAACCCGATGATCAAAGTGGTGAACCTGGTTGCTGTGATCATTGCCCCGATCGTGGTTCAGTATCAGGGCTTGAATTGGGGAACAGGCTTGATCGCTGCGGCGTTGCTCGGTTTGCTTGCTTGGGCTGTGATGCGCTCGAAGGCTCCTGCTCCCAATATGACAGCAAGTGTCGGAGTGGAAGAAGCTCCCAAAAAGAAGACCAAAACCACCAAGAAGAAGTAGTAAATGTAATCAAAATCCCGTCCCACAGTAGTGGGACGGGATTTTTTTGTCGTCCATATCGTTTTCTGCGTGATAGAATCGGACAATCTTCCCTTGAAAGGACAATATCCAATGACGGATGTGAAGGCATTTGGCGAACGTGTAATGGGCAATCTCGAAAAGGTGATGGTTGGAAAACGGCAAGTCCTAGAACTGGCGGTGATCGGTTTGTTGTGCCAGGGACATGTCCTCATTGAAGATGTGCCCGGTGTTGGGAAGACGGTACTGGCTCGCAGCCTTGCACGATCGCTGGATTGTGTTTTCAATCGTATTCAATTCACGCCAGATATGCTGCCGAGTGATGTGACTGGGGTATCCATCTACAACCAGCAGAAGAACCAATTTGAATTTCGTCCGGGTCCCATTATTGGGCAGGTAATTCTTGCGGATGAGATCAACCGCGCCACGCCCAAAACGCAAGCCGCTTTGCTCGAAGCGATGGAAGAAAGACAGGTTACGGTCGATGGTGTGACCCACCCCATGCCTAAACCTTACATCGTGCTTGCTACGCAGAACCCCATTGAATACGAGGGGACCTTTCCACTCCCTGAGGCGCAGTTAGACCGCTTCCTCTTGCGGATGCGCTTGGGATACCCAAGTATCAATGATGAAATCCGCATTATGGGCGAGCAACGCTTACAGCACCCGTTGGATGCGCTGACCTCAGTGGCAACCGGGGAAGATGTGATGCAAATGACAGAAGCGGTTCGTCAAGTTTTTATTTCTGAATCCGTTAAGCGATATGTCGTTGAGTTAAGCACACGCACTCGCCAAAGTCAGGATGTGTACCTCGGTGCCAGCCCCCGTGGAAGTTTATCCCTTGCCCGCGCCGGACAAGCCCGCGCCGCCCTGCAAGGACGCGACCATGTGCTTCCAGACGATATTAAAGCCCTGGCTGTGGCTGTTCTTGCGCATCGCATCATCGTCAGTGCGGCAGCTCGTTTACGCGACTTAAGCTCAGACCGGATCGTGCAAGAGATCGTCCTTTCTACGCCTGTACCCGGCGGTTCTTTCGAAGCGGCGGCAAAAGACAAATGATGAAAGCTGGGCGAATCCTCGTCGCCTTGATGTTTGTTGTGGGCGTGATCGGTGTCGTGGTCAATGGCGCGGCGATCTATTCGCGTTTTCTTTACAGCAGTGTGTTGCTGGCTCTCGCTGCATGGATCTGGACGCGCTGGGTGATTCGCGGCTTGTTGTTCGAGCGGGTCTCACGTGAATTACGCGCCAATGTGGGCGACGTTTTTGAAGAGAATTTCAGGTTTACCAATCGCAGCAGGTTGCCCATTCCGTGGGTGGAGATCGTTAACCTCACTACACTTCCTTTTGCGGCAGGTTCACGCCTGTTCACTCTTGTGATGGGCAAACAAACCCGGAATTACACCGCCCGCACATGGTTGACGCGCCGAGGTAGTTTTCAACTCGGTCCCACATCCATTACTACAGGCGACCCGTTCGGGTTGTTCACTGTCAGCAAACAGATCGTTCCCAAAGAAACGTTGATCGTTTTCCCGATGATCCACGAAGTCCACTCGTTCCCGTCTCCACGTGGGATGTTAACCGGCGGTCAGGTGATTCGCCAACGCTCCCCAGATATTACCCCTCATGCATCAGGCGTGCGTGAGTATGTTCATGGAGATGCGATGAAGCGCATTCACTGGCCCACAAGTGTCCGGCGCAACCGGTTGATGGTCAAAGAATTCGAGCAAGACCCGCAGGCTGAAGTATGGATCTATCTTGACTCTCAAAAATCTGTCCATTATCAAAAGCGGCAGGAAGAACAGATAAACCCCATTCATGACATGCTGTTGGTAAAGCGCCCCAAGATCAGCCTACCGTCTGCCACCATCGAATACTCCGTTAGCATCGCGGCATCGCTCGCGCATTATTTCATTCGCCAGCGGCGCGCTGTTGGCTTTGCCAGTGCTGGGCAAATGTATACTGTCCTTCAGGCAGAGCGCAGTGAAAGACAGGAAGCAAAGATCCTTGAAACCCTTGCCTTTGTCAAAGCGGATGGCAGCCTTTCGCTTGCCGGTTTGGTCGCTACACAGGCGGCTTTATTGCCGCAAGGCTCAAGTGTGATTCTCGTCACACCGACCACACGCCCCGACCTGCTGCAAGCCGTGGATGATCTGCTTCTTCGTTTCCTTTCACCAGTTGTTGTTCTGCTGGATGCGAAAACATTCGAAGGACCAACTGGCACGGGAGACCTGGTCACGGCTCTTCGCGAGCGACGCGTGCCTGTGATCACAGTCTCGTGCGGAGATGACCTTCCGCAAGCGCTTTCCGAGATCTCTTCCAATTTCAAACTTCAGGAATTAAGTGCATGGCAAACACCCGTATCGTCACCCTCGATCTGAATTTTCAAAACAAGACTCAGGCGATCGCCTCTTTTTTAATTCGACAAGGAAGCGCGGTCGTCTTGATCGAAAGCGGACCCGGCTCGACTCTTTCTGCGCTCGAAGCGGGTCTTGCGGCAGAGGGCTTATCTCCCCGAGACGTGACCCACGTGCTGCTTACGCATATTCACCTGGACCATGCAGGCGCGGCAGGCTGGCTTTCACGTCAGGGCGCGGAGATCTATGTACATCCTATTGGTGCGCCTCACCTGTTGAACCCGGAGAAACTCATTGCAAGCGCCACCCGTATTTATGGAGATCGGATGGACCAGCTTTGGGGTGAGTTTCTGCCTGTAGCGCAGAATCAGCTCAAGGTCCCGAATGATGCGGAGGAGATCGTCATCGGCAGCCTGCGCTTTTTGCCCATCCATACACCGGGGCATGCCGAGCACCATTATTCCTATGCCTTTGAAGATATTTGTTTTTGTGGGGATGTGGGTGGGGTGCGCATTCCCGGCTATCAATATTTGCGTGCACCCATGCCGCCGCCTGAACTGCATTTTGGGCGTTGGCGTGAAAGCTTGGCGCGTTTGAAGGCGATGAAATTTTCACGAATCGCCCCGACTCATTTTGGGATCTACGAGGATGTGCCCTGGCATTTGGACAAGCTGGATAAGACCCTCGCTGATATGGAAAAATGGCTTGAGTCGGTGATGACGCGTGACCCTTCTATCGAAGAATTGCGCGACGAATTCACGCAGTGGATGGAAGAGGAAAGCCGGGCTGAAAACCTGAGCCAGGACACAGTGCGCGCTTATTCGCTCTCGAACCCCGTTGCCATGAGTGCAGATGGGCTGATGCGTTACTGGAAAAAGAATCGATCCTAGCTTCCCAAACTGGCTATTGAACATAAAACGGACTGATACCCGCCGGTGAGTATCAGTCCGTTTTATGTTCCCAACCGGATTTAAGTCACTTTGAGCATATGACGCAATGAACAAGACAAAATCAACATATACAGATATACTTTGGGAATAAAGTGTAATTAACCCATAACAGGAGTACGTATGAAAGACTTTATCGCGATCTCGGATTATTCAAAAGATGAAATTCGGGATATGCTTGACCTGGCTGGAAAACTCAAAAAAGAATATTTCAAAAAAGGCAATAAAAAGCTCTTTAAGGGCAAGGTATTGGGCATGGTCTTTCAAAAGCCAAGCCTGCGTACACGTGTATCCTTCGATATGGCCATGCGTCATTGCGGTGGCGATGCCTTGTATCTTTCTCCCAATGAGATCGGGCTTGGCAAACGCGAGTCGATTGCGGATGTGGCGCGTGTGCTTTCGGGCTACGTCCATGCATTGATGGCGCGTGTTTTCGACCACGCGCATGTGATCGAACTCGCAAAATGGTCAGACATCCCTGTTGTGAACGGCTTGAGCGATTACAACCATCCCTGTCAGGGCATGGCAGACGCATTGACCATTATCGAAAAGTTCGGCAAAAAATCAAAGGGGTTGAATGTTTGTTATGTGGGCGATGGCAATAATGTAGCGGTCTCGTTGATGCATGTTTCGATGCTTTTGGGTTGGAATTTTACGATCGCCAGCCCGGAAGGATATGACCTTGATGCAAAGGCAGTTGAAATTGCCAAGGCACTTGCCCTAAAATCTCAGAGCAAGCTCACCTTTTTGCGTGACCCGCATGAGGCGGTAAAGAAAGCCCAAGTCATTTATACCGATACCTGGACCAGCATGGGGCAGGAAGAGGAAACTGCTAAACGTGAGAAAGTCTTCCCGCCGTATCAAGTCAATGCCGGGCTGGTCGCTGAAGCGGATCCGGATGCAATTGTGATGCATTGTCTGCCAGCACACCGCAACCAGGAATTAACCGATGAAGTGGCAGATGGACCTCAGTCTGTGATCTTTCAGCAGGCGCATAACCGCCTGCACGCCCAGAAGGCGATCTTGGCGCGTTTGTTCGATGTAGCGTAGAGTTACGTATTACGTAAATTCAAGCCCACCCTGGAGACTTACTTTTTATGAATACACAAGACTTTATCGAAATCGAAGAAAAATATGGGGCGCATAATTACCATCCATTAGATGTCGTCATCGAAAAAGCGGAAGGGGTGTGGGTTCATGATGTGGACGGGCGCAAGTATCTCGATTGTCTTTCTGCATACTCTGCGGTTAATCAAGGGCATGTTCATCCTGAAATTTTGAACGCCATGTTGGAACAGGCGAAGAAGGTCACGCTGACCTCGCGGGCATTTCGAAATGACCAGTTGCCCATGTTGTATAAAGAACTTTCCGAAATGACCGGCTACCAAATGTCTCTGCCGATGAATAGCGGTGCAGAAGCCGTTGAGACGGCGGTTAAGCTGGCACGTAAGTGGGCGTATGTTGTCAAGAAGGTGCCGCGCCATCAGGCAGAGATCATCGTGGCGGGGAATAACTTCCACGGGCGTACGGTCACCATTATTTCATTTTCTACAGAGCCATCCTATCGCGATGACTTCGGTCCATTTACACCGGGGTTTGTGGTTGTGGAATATGGCAATGCCGAGGCTGTTGAAAAGGCGATCACGCCGAACACGGCAGCGGTCTTGTTGGAGCCGATCCAAGGTGAGGCAGGTGTGATCATTCCACCAGCTGGATATTTGAAAAAGGTTTCAGAGATTTGCAAGAAAAATAATGTTCTGTTTATTGCGGATGAAATTCAAACGGGTCTGTGCCGGACGGGGAAATTGTTCGCTGCCTATCATGAAAACGTCCACGCGGACATTACCATCGTCGGCAAGGCTCTGGCTGGCGGCTTTTATCCCGTCTCTGCGGTGTTGGCAGATACGCCCGTGCTGGGGCTTTTCCAACCCGGTGAACACGGCTCAACCTTTGGCGGAAATCCGCTTGCGGCGGCTGTAGCGCGCGCATCATTGAAAGTATTGCGCGAAGAAAAACTGGCAGAACGTTCTGCAGAGTTGGGCACTTATTTCCTTGAGCAATTGAGCGAGATTCCCAGCCCGCACGTCAAGGAAGTGCGCGGCAAGGGTCTGTTGATCGGTGTGGAGCTAAAACCAGAGGCGGGCGGGGCGCGGCGTTTTTGTGAAGCATTGAAGAGTAAAGGTATTCTTGCCAAGGAGACGCATGATAATGTCATCCGCTTTGCGCCGCCTTTGGTGATCGATAAAGAAACAATAGATTGGGCGCTTCCAGCCATTCGTGAAACGCTCAATATGTCGTAATCAAAACCAGACCCTAAAGGATTTGGATGCCTCTAGGGTCTTTTTATGGAGGTACCATTATGTACATAGGAATTCCAAAAGAAAGCCGCCCGTTCGAATATCGGGTCGGGTTATC
>JAFLCF010000179.1 GCA_017303735.1 Anaerolineae bacterium | reverse complement strand
ACCGCAACCCCAAAGACCTGATGTCACCCGATTGGCTCGCCTTCATGAAAGATTCAATGAAGACCGTCATCCCGCAATTCTCCACCCGCCGCATGGTGAAGGAATATGTAGAGAAGTTCTACATCCCTGCGCTGAATAAGTAAGAGATTTCGCCACAGAGAACACAGAGTTCACAGAGGTTCTTAAAAAGATCTTCTCAATGATCTCTGTGCCTCTGTGGCAAAAGGATTTTTATGTTCCCTGAAATTACCGTCGCCCAACTCAGCGAAAAACTGAAATCGGACGAGAAGTTCATTCTGTTGGATGTGCGCGAACTCCCAGAGTTGGCTCAAGCCAAGATCGAAGACAGCAGGCTCGAGGTCACGCCGATGAGCCGCTTGGGGTCAGAAGGTCCGAATGCGTTGTCTGAGTCGGCACGGTCGGGGGATGTCCCCGTCTACATCATTTGTCATCATGGCAGCCGCAGTGTGCAAGTGACCATGTGGCTGGCGCAACAGGGATACAAAAACATCTTCAATGTGCGCGGCGGCATCGACGCGTACGCAAGGCAGGTCGATCAATCGGTCGGCTTTTACTAAAAACAACATAGGTCACGCTGTAAGCGTGACCTGCTCTTTTAAACCAGACTGCCACCCTTGCGGGTGGCAATCGTGGGGCGCTGTGGCTTCCTTTGACTTACTTGAGGAGGGATGCCACAGCGCTGGGTTTATTACTACTATCCATGTTAGACATCACCTCCTCCTTTCATAAGGATGGCGAATTCAATTTGTTTGCCCCCGTCCGGTGAACAAAAGTATGTCATAAATCAAATCGAATGTCAATAGGGCGATTTTCGATTCTCACATTTCTGTAATTTTTGGCTTTACCCTTTCTCAGAATTGGCGAAAAACTCCCTTTGCCACAGAGTACACCGAGTTTACGCAGGAAACACTCAAAACCCTGCGGCTACTCATAATTTGCCTTTTCTCAAAAATTGCCATAAATTTCCAACTTCTGATACCTTTTGAGAGTCTCCGCGAGCCTTGCAGGGCTATGCTCAGACCAACTTCGCGGTGCCCTGGCATTTCGCGGATACAATCCATTCAGGAGTCTTTATGAAAAACAACCCGAACAAACTCTGGATCTTCGTTCTAGCCCTTGGCTGGCTGTTCGATTTTCTTTTTTGGCAACATACCCCTGGTGTCAATTTCGCCATTTTCTGGACGGCATGTCTCATTGTGGGGTTCTATCTTCTACTCAGTAATGGACAACGCCCGCATCGCACGACCTTATGGCTGATTCCACTCTTTGGCTTCTTCGCCGCCGTCACCTTCATCCACGCCGAGCCAATGACCACCTTCCTCGCCTACACCTTCACCATGTTCACGTTGACGGTCTTTACCGTCACCTACCTCGGCGGACGCTGGGTCCAATACACACTGGTTGATTACGTTACCAAAGTCTTTTCACTATTGGGCAGTATCATCATTCGCCCCATCACCTATACTGCCGATGCTCGCAAAGCCCAAGCCGAAAGCGGAGGAACACCTTCGAAATACAATTTCATGCCCATCCTGCGCGGGCTGATCATTGCCTTGCCCATCGTGGCGATCTTCGCCTCGCTGCTCGCTTCGGCAGATGTGGTCTTCAATCAGCGCCTGGCAGATTTTGTAGAAGCATTCAAACTCGAAAACCTGCCCGAATACCTCTTCCGCATGATCTATATTCTGGTCATCAGCTATGGGCTGGTCGGCATCTACCAGCATGCTGCATCTGCCTCCAGCGATGAAAAACTGACCGGCGAAGACAAGCCCGTCATTCCACCCTTCCTTGGGTTCACCGAATCGTCCATCGTGCTGGGAAGCGTGGTCGCCCTTTTCCTTCTATTCGTGATCATTCAATTCCAATATTTCTTTGGCGGCACGACCAATATCAACGTGGAAGGTTTTACCTATGCCGAGTATGCCCGCAAAGGGTTTGGCGAACTGGTTGCGGTAGCATTCTTTGCCTTGATGATGCTGCTCACTTTTAGTGCAATCACCAAACGCGAAACAGAAATACAGCGAAAAACATATTCCGGTCTTGGGGTGGCACTTGTTGCTCTCCTGCTGGTCATGCTTGTCTCGGCGTATCAGCGTCTTAACCTGTATGAAGCCGCGTATGGTTTCTCCCGCTTGCGCACCTACACCCACGTCTTCCTGATCTGGATCGGTCTGCTGCTCATTACCACCATCGTCCTCGAGATCATGCGCAAAGAGCGCATGTTCGCCTTCGCCATGCTGATTGCATCCTTGGGCTTTGCGGCATCTCTGCCCATTCTCAATGTCGATGCGTTCATTGTGAACCAAAACATCCAGCGCGAACTCCGTGGAGGAAATGCAGAAGACCTCGACTCTCAGTATTTCATCGAACTCTCCGACGATGCCGTTCCCCCACTCGTCAATGCGCTTGAATCCTCGACCCTGCCTGATTCCGTCCATCAGAAAGTTGCTGCCGCCCTGGCTTGCATCCGCTACGAGCGCGATCTTCAGCGCGATGGACGTGAATACACATGGCAATCCTTCCACTTCTCGCGCCTCACCGCCGACAATGCACTGGTATCCGTCTCAGCCGAGATTGATGTCTTCGAGATCGATGAGACCGAATATCCCGCAAAAGCCGTCTCACCAGATGGCGAAGAATTCCCATGTTCTGAGTTTTACTATGATTAGCCTCAAGTAAGAATGCATCTCCATTGGATGTCTGACCCTCGTAACTCCTAACTTTAACAAGGACATTCAATGGACTTCAAACTGACCATCTTCTCTGATTACATATGACCCTGGTGCTATGTCGGCCAGGGTGTGGTCGAGAGGCTCAAAAAAGAATACAACGTGGAAGTGGAATGGCGCCCGTATTATCTGCGCCCCGATACTCCGCCCGAAGGCATGGAATTGCCTGAGTACATCAAACGGGCTCGTGACAATGGCTCAGAAGAACGCTTGCGCATGATGGCAGAAATGCATGGCATGTCGTTCCGGTCTACAGATCGGATCTATAACACGCGGCTGGCTCACGAAGCGACAGAATATGCTCGTGAACATGGAAAAGCCAACGAGTTCCATCACATCATGTTCCGCAAAGTCTATGCCGATGGCTTTGACCCCGCTCAATGGGACGTGTTGCGTGCAACAGCAGAAGAAGCTGGTTTAGACCCAGACGATATGCAGACAGTGGTTGAAGGCGGCAAGTACACCGCTGAGGTGGCAGAACAAGTGAATTGGGCACAGCGCATAGGTGTAACGGGTGTCCCCACCTACGTGATCAACAACAAATATGCCATTGTCGGCGCACAACCGTACGAAGCCTTCAAGAATGCATTGGCACAGATCGAAAAAGAATTAAAGAGGTAATAAAAAAGCAGCGGCTTGCAAGCCGCTGCTTTTTTATTTTTCGCCTTCCACTTCGGTGCTCAAAATTCGATCCAACCGAAAGGTCCGGTCGGCTTCGCGGGTGTGACAGTACGCTTGCAGGTAGAGATAATCTGCCAAGCCGATAACTTCTTTCGGCGTGATCCAGCGTTCCGAGATCTCACCGTCCTTATCCATATATTGAATAAAGAGACGTTTTCCGCTGTAAATGGCTTCGCTCAACTCCGTGGGCAGGTAAATGCCATCTTGGGGCCAGGCTGGGGAATTGTAAATGCCGATCAGATCATCCAAAGTTTTGTTCACCGTTTTCAACGAATCAGCCATTACAAAAAACAAATTCTTCATGGTTACCGCATCGGCAAAGGCACGCGAACCTTGAATGTAGGTGGAGACCTGAAAATCTTTTGATAATTGCTCAAGGCTATAGGACGGCAATTCGTAATAGTCGCGTGCCATGAGCAGGGTATCGATTAAGTTGGGGAATTCGATGGTGCGTCCGAGCTTTCGATATTCGTTATCGAGAAATTGAATATCAAATTTGGCGTTATGACAAACGATCACAGTATCTGTCAACGCTTCGGCAATTTGATCGGCGGCATCAGTAAAGCGCGGCTTGCCTTTAAGAGCAGCGCCGTCCAAGCCGTTGACGTGAACCGCTGACGGCGAAAGCTCCCGCTCAGGGTCGAGGAGCAGGTCGAGGGTCCGTTTGATGCGCTTGCCTTCGGTCACGATCACAGCGATCTGACAGATACGGTCTCCAAACCAGGGAGAAAGCCCGGTGGTCTCAATATCCAGAAATGCAAAACGGGTGTTGGAAAGTTCAAGCATATATACACATCCACCAATGAATTATCTAATCTTACCGTATATTGGGTTTTTCATTTTTAAGGGCACAGGATTGACTACCTTTCAGGGCTGATAGTTGATTATTAAGAGTAGTTTAAATTTCGCATATTCTATCCAAGCAGATTTTTTCCACCTAAAAAACGTGTCATTTTTCTAACTGATATGTAATGTTTGCAGGTTTGGGAGGGAGAGTAGTACCCAGGTCATGCCTTTAAAGCCCGTTTCTTAGAGCCCAGTTTGTTACCCTGCGAACCAGACGTTGGGATTTCCCTTTCATTCCACCACACCCACGTTTGTTCAAAAGGAGAACATCATGAAAAAGACAATGACTAAATTCATTAGCGGGGTTGCGGCACTTGCGCTGGCGCTTGTGAGTTTTCAAGGCGTCTACGCATCAACATCGGATTCTCCATTGCAGGCTGCAAAATTCTATTATGTAAGCCCAACTGGAAATGATGCGAATGCCGGAACAGCTACTGCGCCTTTCAAGACCATTCAAAAAGCAGCAGACAAAACCGTTGCAGGAGATACGATCATTCTGATGGCTGGCTCGTACACAAGTGCGCAAACAGTGACCGAGGTTGGCGCACAAAATAACCCTATTACCATCCGTGGCGAAGGCGCTGGGTTCAATGGCGGTTCATTAACGTTCAAGAATTCACAATGGCTTATTGTGAAGAATCTATCGTTTACTGGTGGCACAAATCAAATAACGTTGCAAAATAGCCATTATTTGGCGTTTACCAGTAACCGTTTCGATTACCTTACACGCGGTATTTATATTCAGGATTACTCAAGCCATATTCTGGTTGAGGATAATGAATTCTTGCAATCCTGCGCGATTGGCAAGACTTGGACTCAATTAAAAGGTTCCACTTGTGAAGGCGGTGCAGTGTATGCTTCCTCGTATGGCGGTGGATCATATTACATTCGCGGAAACTGGGTTCATGACTCGTTCAATGGTTTCATTTTTATGGATGATACGACGGGTCCCTGGATGAATGCCAATGTATTCATATCAGGCAATTACTTTGAGCGGATTGTAGATGATCCTGCGGAACCGGAGGGCGACTCGTTCAACTTCCATGTTTACAACAACATGATGGTTAATACCCACCGTATGGTCAGTATGACCACCAAAGGTCTTGGTCCCGTTTTTGTGTACAACAATATTCAGATAACGAGTGGCAACCCCACCAACGAGTCTTCGCGCCTGAATTCCGCCTTCAAAATAGACCTTTCAAAAGGTTATACCAATGGTGTGTATATTTTCAATAACACGATCGTGGGCGAAAATGCAACCAACTTCTATGCATACGATATGCTTTCACGGACGATTGCCACGCCATTAACCGTTCGCAACAATATCTATGCAACAAAATTGAATGCTTTCAACAAAGCGCCTTCCGGCGGTTCGATCAACTATGATATTAGTAAAGCTCCGTTTGGTATGACACAATCCAATGGCATCATTGCCGACCCGCTGGTGCAGTCGAATGGTACGCTTTCACCTAATAGTAAAGCTATTGGTAAATCTAATCAGATATCTATTCCTACCTACTTTACTTCGTCTTTGGTTGTCCCTTCTGGTGCGAACCTAGGCGCAAATCAATCTATGCCTGCACCTGCATGGGTAACACCGCCCAGCTACCCAACCACAAAGATCCCCGCCAATGTAAACGGATGGGTTGAAACACTAGCATCCATTATGGCACGTACCACAAATGAAGTTCAACCTTTGGAAAGTGAAACCGTAACAGCGACGCCAACCTCCGCTGCTACACAGACAACGGCAACGGCTACACCAATTTCTGCTTCTCCTACACCGACGGTGATTCCTCCCACATCGACTTTGGTGCCTGCCACCCCTACTGTCACTTTCACTGAAACAGCCGCGCCAACCGTCGTACCAAGTGAGACACCCATACCTACAGAGACTACCCCTACAGAAGAACCTTCCGCTGAATTGGTATATGAAAGTAGTGACCCTGCCTTAATTTACTCTGGAACATGGGAAACATCGAATAACAAACCTGCCTCAGACGGCTCTTTCATGATGACCACTGAAAACACAGCTTCAGTGATGGTTACCTTCGAAGGCACCTCCTTCAGTGTGCTCTACACCGGAGGACCGGCATTCCGCACTATGGATGTGTACGTGGATGATGTGCTGGCAGGCAGCATTGACCAGAAAACAGACTCGCGCACCTATCAACTCCGCTGGGATTACACCGGTCAACTCGAACCAGGCTCCCATGTGTTAAAGCTGGTCTTCGTAACAGACAATACATCTGGTAAGACAAAGGGCTCGATAGACGCTGTGATTGTCCGATAAAGCCTTGAAAACATAAAGGGCGCTGCCTTTGTTGGACAGCGCCCTTTATGTTTTTCACATCAAACAAAGAACCCCACACCCATTGCACGCGGACCCGCATGCACAACGATGGCAGGCGGTAGTTCATAGACAGGGATGTGAGAAACATTAACCCTAGACTTTAACTCCTCCACAAGCGCCTGCGCTTCTGACTCCGCCTCAACCTGTAGCACACACAAATGAGCCGCATCTCCGCCGGGGCATTCTTCCACCACGATCTCCACTAAACGGGCAAGCGCGCGTTTCTTCGTCCGTTGCTGTTCAAAGGGTTCAACCTGCCCATTCTTGATCTGTAAAATGGGCTTGATCTCCAGCAGTTCGGCAATCAGACGTTTCGCACCGCCAATACGACCGCCTTTGGCAAGATATTCGAGTGTATCCACCAGAAAGTAAATTCTCCCATGTGGGATCATATCTTCCAGCCTCGCTACGATCTGACTGGCAGGCTTCCCCGCTTTTGCCATATCGTCTGCGAACAATACAAGTGAACCGAGATTGCAGGAAAGGGTTTGAGTATCCACCACACGGATGTCTACATCTGGGAATTCTTGTGCTGCCGTTTGTGCCGAGCGTACCGTTCCACTGGCCTTGCCAGTTGGAGCAACCACGATCACACTTTCCCTGCTTTTCTTCGCCTCCTCAAAAACCGGATAATACAAAGACGGTTCCGGCGCAGAGGTTTTTGGAAGCTCCCTGGCAGCTTTAAGCTTTTGCAGAAAGATGGCGGTATTGAAATCTTTATCATCATGAAAAGATTCATCCCCAAACATGACAACTTGTGGGATCAATGGAATCCCACGTTGAGCAAGCAGTTCACGTGGAAGTCCGCAGGTGGTATCGGCAACGATAATGGTCATGACAGCCTCCTGTTTTCATTGTATCCTCCTTATAAAGGCAAATGAACTGCCAAAATCACTGAATTTTCTATTACAAAGCGTTGGTATATCTAATATACCTATATCTCCAACACCTCATCTTAACGGGCTTCCAATTCCTTGCTCGTCCCACGCAATCCTTCTACCCTTTCTCTTTCCACAGCAGATATTCCTATCTACGCTTCAACGGCCAAAAGGTGGGCGGCGTATGTACATATCTATTGCTCTTGCCTGAATCTTGCCGTCATGACTGGGCAATGTGCCCGTTCCATGATCTCTGCCGTTACATTCGCAGAATACATTTGGCGTAAAGAATGGACGCTGTATGAAGAACCCATGCACAATAGATCGGACTTACTTTCTTTCGTTTCTGCAAAAATCTCTTCGATCACATTGCCATGCCGCACTTTGATAGAGGCAGTCAACCCTGCCGATTTGGCGTTCTCCAACGACTGCCGCAGACTACGTCCAACGGGTGTATTCGTTTCTGCCAAATGTTCCCAGTTCTGGCTGACCGTTTGCGCCGTGGGATAGTTCAGGTCGATGGGCGGCACAATGTGCAAAAGCGTGATCTCTGCTCCGCTTTTCACGGCAACCTGCATCGCAATATGTTCCGCATTCACATCATACCCAAGCCCGCCCACACTGATCAAAATCCTTTTCACCGTTAACCTTGTTTCAGGAACATATAGCAACGGTTGTTCGATCTCTTCAATAAAGTGACGAATCGAACGTCCCGCCATAAAACGCTGAAACTGCGGTCGACCCAACGGCGACATCACCACAATGGAATCATTCTGCTTTGCCTCCTGTGGGACAACCTTCTCCGCGCTTCCATTGCGGACCTCGAGCCTGTATGCCGCTCCCTGAGCATTGAACAAGCTGACGGCACGTTCGAACGTAACTTCCAGCGGATGAGTCGCATCAATAGCTGCTGGGTTTAGCTTCTCGGTAATGCCAAGAAGCGTGATCTTTGCATCCAATGCAGTTGCCAGCCAGGCACCCTGCTCAATGGCTGGAAAACTTTCCTTCGTTCCATTTGTGATGATCAAAATTTCGGACGACATATTACTTCCAATCAACGGAATAAGATAACACCTAGAATTCCCGCACCCAACAACACCAAGGGAGATGGCACGTCAAACCACAAAGCAATGGCGCTCAAAGCGGCAATGATAAGCGTACGCTTGCCTATGGTTTTGGTCTGCCCTACGCGGAACAACTCCCACGCCACCATCACGATCAATGCCGCCA
>JAFLCF010000178.1 GCA_017303735.1 Anaerolineae bacterium | reverse complement strand
TCTTCCTTCCACAACGAAAACCTCTTGCATCCTTCAAGGCTTAATTTATCATGAAATTCTAATCTTGGCAATTATTTAATGGGTTCGAGCAGGATGACCGGAATTTGGCGGTGGGAGGCTCTTTCTCTGTATTTTTCATACCCGGCATAGAGGGAAACTGCCTTTTGCCAGTAGGTTTCTCGTTCTGTGCCCTGGGTCTCACGAGCAAGGTAGCGCCCTGTGACGCTGTTCAGCGTCACCTCGCACTCGGGGTGTTTCTTGAGGTTGTAATACCAGCCGGGGTTGTGTTGCCGCCCAAAATTGGAGCCGATGAGTGCTACTTTGTCTCCATCCATAACGGCGATGAGGATGGAGGTGTGTTTGTTGCCTGTTTTCGCACCGACAGTGACTATCTGAACGATATTCCAGCCGAGAAGCTCGGTGAGGGTGTGCTTGCCACCGGTGAGTTTGAGGATAAAACCGTCGAGAACATGGGTGCGGGTGGCAAAAAAGGCAGTGACAGGTTTGATCATCAGAAGGCGGTGCAATCCGCGTTGGAGGAAATTAGGGCGTTTCATTTTATTTCTCCAACCAGATGGTGACGGGTCCGTCATTGTGGATTTCCACTTGCATATTTGCACCGAATTTTCCAGTTTGGGTGGGCACGCCATGCGAACGTAGAAGTTCGATGAAACGATCGACCAACGGCTCGGCGGCTTCGGGCAATGCGGCTTCTATAAAAGAAGGGCGACGCCCTTTACTGGCATTTGCATACAAGGTGAATTGCGAAACGACAATGGCTTCCCCTTTCACATCCAATATCGAGAGGTTGGTTTTGCCTTGCTCATCTTCAAAGATACGCAGGTTGGCGGTCTTTTCGGCAAGGAATTGCACCTGCTCTTCTCCATCGCCATGACCAATGCCTAATAAAATCAGCAGACCCTTTCCGATGCTGGAAATAGTCTGCTGTTCTACTGTGACACTGGCTTGGGAAACTCGTTGGATGAGGAGGCGCATAAGGTTGGGAATCGGGAATCGGTACATTGGGTTTCCAATTCCCAATGTACCGATTCTCAATCTATCATTTTACGGCAACTTCATCGCCTCGCGCACTTCGCTCATTGTTTCTTGAGCAATGGCACGGGCGCGTTTGCCGCCGTCGTTGAGAATGTCTTGCACTTCAGCAGGTTTGGATTCAAATTCGGCGCGTTTGGCGCGGAAGGGTTCGAGGTGCTTGTTGAGGTTGGCGGCGAAACGCAGTTTGCAATCTACGCAGCCGATACCGGCTTTACGGCACTCGGTGTTGATCATGTCCACTTCTTCTTGTGGGGAGAAGATCTTGTGCATGGTGAACACGTTGCAGACATCGGGGTTGCCGGGGTCGGTCTTGCGCATGCGTGCCGGGTCGGTGACCATTTCGCGCACGCGTTTGGTGGTCTCTTCAGGAGTGATGGCAAGCTCGATATGATTGTTCAAGCTCTTGCTCATTTTGTCTTTGCCGTCGATGCCGACGACCTTCTTTATTTCGGTATGCTTAACCTGCGGCTCGATCAATGCCTTTGTTCCAAAGCGATAATTGAAAGAGCGCACGGTCTCACGCGCAAATTCGATGTGCGGTGCCTGATCAATGCCGACTGGAACGATATCCGTCTTATACAAAACGATATCGGCAGTCATCAACACGGGATAACCAAGTAAACCGTAGTTGACGTTCTCCGGCTGCTGGCGAATCTTTTCTTTGAAGGTCGGCAGGTCGGTCAACTTACCGAGTGGCGTGACCATCGAAAGATAGGTATGCAACTCCATCACTTCGGGCACGTGCGACTGCACAAATAGAATCGAATCTTCGGGGCGAATGCCCGCGGCGAGCCAGTCCAACGCCATCTCAAACGTATTCTGCTTCAGTTCCTGTGTCGTTTCCACGGTAGTGAGGGCATGCACATCCACAATACAGTAGACGCATTCGTAGTCCGTTTGTAACGCCACATAATTCTCAATCGCGCCAAGATAATTCCCCAAATGTTGCCTGCCCGTGGGGCGCGCGCCTGAAAATACTCGTCCTTTTTTTGCCATTCGTATGCCTCGTTTAATCGTAAGGGCGACCGCTAGGGTCGCCCCTACTAAAATTTAATCAACCATCTTCGAGATAAGCCCCAAAATTTCGCCTGCTTCGGCGTGACGTTTGGTCTGCAGTTTGGAATAGACCAACTCCCCGTTCACGCTGACCTCGAACCTGCCTCCGTCCGAGGGAACGAGTGCCACCGATTCGATGACGTGCTCGTAATCTTTCAGCAATTCCTGTACCAGACTCACGGCCCGGTTGGTGTAATGTCAAACTGCACAGTAGATGATCTCGATTTTCAGCATGAATTCTCCAAAACACCCTCCTGTAACTTTTCCCATTGACTTGCATCAAAATGTCGTATCAGGTCGGTGGATTTATAAGAAAATTATAACATGCCGTTTCTGAAGACTTGTCATGCCCCACCAAGAGGGCTATAATGCCGCAGTTGTATCCAAGGAATATTAAGCAAGAAAGCAAGGAGAGATCGTATGCCCGTTTATACCTATCGCTGTGAGAATTGTGGAATTCAGTTTGAAAAACAACAATCCTTCACCGATGATCCGTTAAAGACCTGCCCTGAGTGTCGTAAGAAGGCATTGAAGAAGGTCATTACCCCCACCAAGGTCATTTTCAAGGGTTCGGGGTTCTATGCCACCGATCACAAGTCACCATCGGGGGATACCAGTTCATCAAAGAAGAGTGAGACTAGCGAAAAGTCTTCCTCAGAAAAGTCGGAATAAATCGAGGTCAAAAGCGCGGCGAAATCGCCGCGCTTATTTTTTATATAGGAGAAATAATATTATGTCCATGGAAGATATCCTCAAGGTTCTTGTCAATTCCCGCCAGCAGGGAAGTTCATCAAACCAGGGTTCGGATCCAATGGCTGATCTCATTGGAGGATTGTTGGGCGGGCAGCAACAAACCCCAACTGCCAGTCAACAACAGGGAGGGTTGGGCGACATGATGGGAATGTTGGAAATGGTCATGGGTGGCAATCAGACCGGCTCGACGAATCAGGCTGCGGCGGGGAATGATCCGCTGATGATGTTACTCCAGCCTTTCGTGGTGCAGCTTGCAAAGAAAATTAACATCCCGCCTGAGATCGCCATGGTCGTCGTTTCGTTAGTGGCGCATAAGCTGCTGTCGCATCATCCCACTTCGGGCAGGGATTCGAATTCGTTCGATCTCGATGACATGCTTACGCAGATGAATTCCGGCAGGATCAATTCGAATGTCCTACAACAAAGCGGAATGATCCGGGAAGTTTCCCAGCGCACGGGGATGAACGAGGCAGACTCGGAAAAAGCCCTCAATACCGCGTTGACCATGTTCGGCTCACAGCTTGGCGGCACAGCAGTAAAGTCTGCGAAAACCAGCGGCGCGGCATCTGCCGGGAAATCCTTGAAGTCGGTTGGGGTTCGAGCAGGAAAAACAAGAAAGTAGATTTTTGCAAAGAGTCTGTGGGATGCGCTCCCGCAGACTCTTTTTGATTCTCGGCTTTTATTTAAATTCGTAGATGCGCATCTTTCCCCGCTGACCGATGAATCGCAGACCCAAGGCTTCGATATCCATCTCCTCCTTGTAGATCGGCGGGAAGATATCGCCGCGATAATGGCTGTTCTGCGAAAGGACGAGGAAGCGCACTCCCTGTTCACGGCTGGCTTGGGCAAAGGCATCCCATGAGTCGTTGGGGAGGGCGGGGAATTCTTCGGCGTAGCCCCACACCCAGCCTGCCGACCAATTGCCGACCTGACGCGAGCGATAGGGCATGGTATTGGGCGTATAAAAATCGTAACGATCTGCGAAGACCTGGCTGGGAGAGGTCATGCCGTTGTTCACCAAGGTCTGTTCGATGACGGAGAGCACTTTGCGCTCAGCAACTGCGGCGCGGATCAAGCCGACATCATAAACTGCCCAACCATAAAAAATTCGAAACCCAAGCGCGATGAAGGCAACGGTCACAGCCGGTTCAACCCAGCGAATGGCTGGAAGATGTTTCTTCGCGATGTCGACCAAGGCTGCTAGCAACACTGCAACCGAAGGTATATAGACACTCATTAAGATCACCGGCGACCGGGCGCTATCGCTCAGGGAAATAGGAATGGCATAGAGGACGATAAAGATGAAAGCGAATTGAGAAAAGCGGGAGTAGCGTCCTTTTGGGGAGAGGAGGAAGGCGATAACAGCCGCCCAGACGTGCGAAACGAAATAAAGAAAGAACGGCTGATAGTAGTTCCATGCGCGGAAGGGGTCTTCGGCTATGGTCTTCACTAGGGAGAAGCCCGCTATATCGTCAGGTGTGGGCGGATAGGTCCAATCGACGCCATTAAAGAATTTATATAAATTGAACGCCTGACCTGTCTCCAATGGTCCATGCCCGGAGATGAGGTTGACGATGACTTGCAAACCAGCCACAAGCCCCAATGAGCCAGCCAGAAAAAGCAAAGGTCGAATCGGGCGGATGCCTTTCAAGAGAACAAATCCGGCAAGGATGGCGATGATGGAAACCGCGGCATGCGTGCGCCATAAGAAGGATAACCCAAGCGAGATTCCGGCGATGATGAGATTCGCAGTGGAGGGATTTATGTAGGGCGGGTTTGTAACCCGCCGTTCACCATCGTTCAATGAAACATTGTCAGGCTGCAAGCCTGACCTACGGTTATCCTGAAACCAATCTCTGCAAAGAAGAAAAACGGCAAAGGCAGTAAACGCCGCTGCACCAATATCAGGGCTGAGGGTGTTGGCGTTTTGGAAGACGAACGGGGCGGCAATAGAAGAATAGAACGCAACGATAGTGGCAGGAATGGAATCGGTGTAGGCAATAAGCGTCGAAACAGAGGCAATAAAAAGTCCAGAAAGAAGCGCGTTCAAAAGATATGAAAGCGGAAGCACATAGGTGAAGGGCATCTGTCCGATCAGGAAGGCATATCCAAATGGATAGAATCCGTTATACAAAGACTCGGGCTGGGACAAAGTCATGTTGCGCCCGTAGTAAAGGATATTCCAATAGTCGTTGCTTAGCGCGTGGAATTGAGTCAACCAGCCGATGGCAAAGGTGAGCCCTGCGCCGAACGCAAAGAACAGGAAAAATAATTTTGTGCGTGAGCCAAAAAGAGTGTTCATTAAATAGGAACGGGTTTTGCGGAGGTTCTGACCATCCAAACAATAACAACTACGAGCGGAATCAACGCCACCGCCGCGCTGACATATGACATCATGTTGTAGCCGAGCGAGGCGAAGATGAATCCGCTTTCCAAACTACCCAATGCAGAAGCAAGACCAACGAGCAAGTCATTGAAGCCTTGCGTGCGCGCGCGTTCGGCGGGAGAAAGTTGATCAGCAAGCAAGGTCGAGCCGCCGACGAAACAGAAGTTCCAGCCCAAGCCAAGCAGGAACAATGCCACACCCAAAGGAAGAACATCTGGAGAAATCGTTGCGGCAATGCAGGCAATGACCAAAGTAGCAGAGCCGATCAAAATGACTGTGCCACGCCCCCATCGGTCGGCAAGGCGACCCGAGATAATGGAGAAGGCATACATGCCAAAGGTGTGTGAAGCGATGACAGCCGAAATATCAGAGAGACCGTGGTTGTGTCCGCGCATGTGCAGGGAGGTGATGACCATGACCAGCACCATCACCATTTGACCGAGCACCATGCTCAGCAATGCTACAAGGGCGGCGGGTTGACGGAAAATTTCAAGCAAGGGTCGAACATGTTTATGTTTGATGATGGTTTCAGGGAATTTTTCAGCAATTTGTTTTCCGATCTCACGCGGATCAGGCTTTAGGCTGGTGAAGACAACGACCGCACCAATGGCAAAGAGAATCGCCGCCACCATGTAGGCACCTGCCAGTTCGTCTATGCCCCACGAGCCGACGAGTGAACCGGCGGGTCCGGCTACGAACGGACCGATGACCGAGCCGACCGTCCCGCCGATGACGACGTTAGAGATGGCGCGTCCGCGATGTTCGGGCTTGTTCACTTCCGCCGCGGCAAAGCGACCGAGTTGCACCGCTGAGTTGGCGATGCCCATCAGGATCATGCCGATCATGAAGACTGCAAAAGAATGGATGGCAATCGCGTAGAAAGTGACGCTTGAGCCGATGACACCTGAAGTAAGCCCGATGGTCAAACCTTTGCGCCTGCCAATGGCGTCGTAGACGTATCCCCACATGAAGGCGGAAAATGCGCCCGCTAAAAGGTAAACCGCCGTGGGCACCCCCGCCCAACTGGGATTTTGGCTGAGTTCTTTTCCCACAATGGAATTCAAGGTTGCCGCGGCAATAAACCCGGCAGAGGCAAGGGACTGTTGGGCAAAGAGAACGGCAGTGATCTTTCGTGCAATGGATTCGAGGTCGGTATTCATGGTGGAGAAGTATAACAAAGGGAATGGGGAATGGAAAATAGGGAATCGCAAAAAAAGACCCCAAAGGCTCACACCTTCAGGGTCTCATTTACTAATTACTAATTACCAATCTCTAAACTACCGTCCCATAGCATCCATCACCGCCACCGAGGCAATCTGCACAATAGCGTTGACATCGTCACCGGTCTGCAAGACATGCACCGGAGCACCGACGCCCAAGAGGATCGGTCCAATCGCTTTGGCATTGCCGAGTCGCGCCAGCAATTTGTAAGCAATGTTCGCGGACTCAAGCGACGGGAAGACCAACACATTGGCATCTTTCACCGCGCTGAACGGATAGCGTTCTTCAGCGATCTCAGGCACTACTGCTGTGTCGGCTTGCATTTCGCCATCTACGTGTAGATCGGGGCGGCGTGATTTGACCATTTGCACCGCCTTGCGGACTTTATCTGAAAGCGGATGAGGTGTGGAGCCAAAGTTAGAGAATGAAAGGAACGCCACATGCGGGTCAAGTTCGATCTTCTTGGCATAATCCGCCGCGAGGATGGCGATCTCTGCCAGGTCTTCAGCCGTTGGGTCGATGTTCACGGTCGCATCTGTAAAGAGGAAAACCTTATCTTCCACGATCATGATGTACACGCCCGCCGCACGCGCCACGCCCTTGGCGGTGTGATGCACTTGCAACGCCGGACGAATAACATCTGGGTAATCATAGGTCAAGCCAGAAACAAAGGCATCGGCATCGCCCATCTTCACCATCATCGAGCCAAGTACGTTTACATCACGAACCTTCTTCAGCGAGTCACCTACGGTCATTCCTTTGCGTTGGCGCAATTCATAGAACGATTTGGCATAGGCTTCGAGTTTCTCAAAATTATCCGGATCCACGATCTCCGGCTCGTAATCGAAGCTCAATGCCTTTAACTCATTCTCAATGACCGACTTACGCCCGATCAAAACCGGAGTCGCAATACCTTCTTCTCGAATCTGATACGCGGCACGGATGATCTTCTGCTCTTCGCCTTCCGCGAACGCCACGCGCTTCTTGCCACCCGATGACCGCGCCTTGTTCTGGAAGAAGTAACGAATCCGCTCACCCTTGCCCTGACGGAACGCCAACTGCTCGCGATATTCGTCAATGTCAATGGTCTTGCGCGCCATGCCAGTCTTCATTGCCATTTCTGCCACAGCAGGAGCTTCCCATAACAGCACACGCGGATCAAGCGGAGTTGGGATGATGTACTCGCGCCCGAACTTGATCGGCTCGCCTCCATACGCGCGGATGACTGAATCGGGCACATCTTCCTTTGCCAACGCGGACAGCGCTTTCGATGCCGCGAATTTCATATCTTCATTAATTTGCTTGGCACGCACATCCAACGCACCACGGAAGATGAACGGGAAGCCCAACACGTTATTGACCTGATTGGCATAGTCCGAACGACCCGTCGCTATGATGACATCCTTGCGCGCTTCCTTCGCCAATTCAGGGCGAATCTCTGGGTCGGGGTTCGCCATGGCAAAGATGATCGGGTCTTGCGCCATGCTCTTGACCATATCCGGCGTCATCACATTCGCCACAGACAAGCCGTAGAAAACGTCCGCACCGCGTAAAGCGTCAGAGAGAGTGCGCGCATCGGTATCAACAAGGAAGCGTTCCTTGTATTTGTTCATGCCTTCTTTGCGACCTTTGTACACCACGCCTTTACTATCGCACAGCATGATGTTCTCGCGCTTCACACCCCAACGGATCGCCAACTCCGCGCATGAGATCGCCGAAGCGCCTGCGCCAGAGATCACGATACGAATCTCTTCATGTTTCTTGCCGACGATCTCCAATGCATTCGCCAAACCTGCCGACGAAATAATCGCCGTGCCATGCTGGTCGTCATGAAAGACGGGAATATCCAGCATCTTCTTTAATTCTTCTTCAATGTAAAAACATTCAGGAGCTTTGATGTCTTCGAGGTTGATCCCGCCAAAGGTCGGGGAGATCGCCGCAACGACCTTGATGATCTCATCCGGGTCGTGTGAATTCAGTTCGATATCGAACACGTCAATATCAGCAAATTTCTTAAAGAGAACGCCTTTGCCTTCCATCACGGGCTTGCTTGCCAGCGCGCCACGATCACCGAGACCGAGGATCGCCGTGCCGTTCGAGATCACAGCCACAAGGTTTCCCTTGGATGTATATTCATATGCGTCTGCCGGATTCTTTTCGATCTCTAATACCGGTTCCGCCACACCGGGCGAATACGCCAAACTCAAATCGCGCTGGGTGTCCATAGGTTTGGTGGGCACAATTGCCACCTTGCCGGGCTTGCCTTTCAAACGATGGTACTCAAGAGCATCTT
>JAFLCF010000177.1 GCA_017303735.1 Anaerolineae bacterium | reverse complement strand
TTCAAAGGGATGTGGAGAACGAATAAACAAGGGCAATTCAATGTGGGCTATGGTGGACAGGATCGAAGATGGGTCATTAATGAACAGAACCTCGTTGATGTTGCCCAGGCGCTGAAATCTGCTAAAATCATATGTGGCGACTTCGAGAACACGATTAAGTTGGCAAAACCGGGGGATTTTATTTTTTTAGACCCCCCTTACAAACCAGGCTCTAAATACGAGACGAACTCTCATTATGTTGATAGAGTCTTTGACATAGAAGAACAAAGCAGATTAGCTTCTGCTTTACATTGGGCTTCAAAAAACAAGATCTCATGGGCGATGACCAACACATCACACCGAGACGTGGTCAAGCTATTCAAAGGTTGTTCCAAGCTGAAGTTTCCGTCTGGTACGGGCAATATGCCTGGATTATTGGTCGAAAAGCCGGGCGAAGTATTGATCTCTAACTATCCACTAAAAGGAGGCAGGAAAATTTCATGAAAAATTTCTTTGAGCAAGCGGCTCAACAACATCACCCCATGCGTACGTTGAAGGATTTTTTAGAATCCGAGAGCGCCAATGAAACAGCAAAAAAATATGAGGATATGCGCTTTGTAGGTTACGTACTGGACATCAACTACGACTCGGTCGTTATCATTACTTCTGATCCATTCAAAATTGCAGTGGGCGGAGTTCCAAGAAATTCTCTCCTTATCATGACGCCTTCCGTCCAGACCGAAAACATAACTCCGCATTTCACACTTCTTCGCGTATTAGATGCGGCCCCTACCCCTTTGTCTAAAGATACGCAGCAGACCTTCTTTGAACTGCAAAAAAGATCCATGCCTGAATTGGATATTTTCACGCAGTCCGAACTGCAATGGGGGGCATTAAACACCGAAGTTTTGGGAATGTATTATCCTCACCCTGAAAAACAGGACACAATCGAATTTGCTGGGGACATGAATAATTTTGTCAGCGCTCACAAATATCGAGTTTTTTCTCCCGATGATGCTCTGCTCGATCTGGTGATCAACACCTTGGTTCCCATTGAGAACCGTTTCTCGCTAGGCAAGCTCCGCCTGACAGAGTCGCGGTTGCCACTCCCGGACAAAAAACAGCCTAATGTAAATATCCAAGTATCGACAAGGGATTTCATGGCATCAAGAACCGCCATGTTTGGAAAAACTCGCCTCGGCAAAAGTAATGTCGTCAAGTTGATTGCGCAAAGTCTGATAGAGACAACAAAAAAAACTAAAAATGTAGGGCAATTGATTTTTGATATTAATGGTGAGTATGCAAATGACAATCCACAAGACGGGAATTTATCTCTACGTTCGGCATATGAAAAGGATTGCATTGTTTATGCTCTTTCTCCAAAAGGAAAGACAAACTCACGGCCATTAAAACTTGACTTCTATGAACATCCAGATCGTTCACTTCGCGTCCTGTCTAATCTATTGGTGAATGAAGGGCGAACAGCCATCTATGTTGGATCATTCCGTGGGGTTTCGTTGCCCACGTTGGCTGACATACAATCATTACCTCAAAATGAGAAGTTACGCGCTCAAAGAAAAATATTGATGTACTGGGCTATCTTGCATAAAGCAGGTTTTCCATCAGACCCTAAAAAACTAAAAACTTTGTTGTCGCTAGACCCCGGGTTTAGCAAAGAAGTACGACAAACGGTTTACGGGAATAAAACTCCTCCCAAAATTGATACATTAGACGCTCTTATCAATGAGCTCGAGGATTTAATTGATGTCAATCGCCAGACTCCCTTTAAGTCTGCAAGTGGAAATCTGCTTTTTGATGCGGACGATATAGCGCTATTGGGATTTCTAAAACCCACCGCAGGCGCAGGCGTAAAAATGATTCAAAGGTATAGGATTTACCATGACCCAAAAGCAGGAGATTTCATTACAGACATCATCGTTGAGATGGATAAAGGACAAACTATCATCCTTGACCTAGGAAATGCGGACGAAGAAGTTATGCGCTATTTCTCGGAAGAGCTTGCATCAGCGGTTCTCTATCATCAAGTGGACAAGTTCACCGAAAATAAGCTTGGCGATCATTATATGCAGTTATATTTTGAAGAAGCCCATAACCTTTTCCCAGTCAAAGAGGATGATAGTGTTGACATTTATCGTAGACTGGCAAAAGAGGGCGCAAAGTACCATGTAGGAATGGTCTATTCGACTCAGTCGGTGACGTCTATAAATCGTGATTTATTATCCCAAACTGAAAATTTCTTCGTAGCACACATGTCATCCCTAGATGAAGTAACCACGCTTGCGAAAATGAACGTCGCGTTTTCAAGCATGAAGGACGATATTTTACGTGCCAAGACACCAGGTTATATGCGAATGTTGACGCGCTCACATCGCTTTGTTGTTTCCGTGCAGGCGAATAAATTTGACCCTAATAAAAAGTCCACCTAATTCTTAGGAGTAACTCTTATGCCGTATGCCCCTGGAACAAAGCTGCCTGGTGAACGGGCTAGCAAACTTGGTCATCTCGATGTGTTGAAATCGCCGCTTGTTCAGCAACTTGTTCATAGTTTTGAACAGGATACGGTTGACCTCACAAAAGTCAGTGTTGGTTGGCTGCCATTCCCGTCAAACTCGGAGCAGCCGCTAGACCTTATTTTTGCTGTAGATGGCTCTATTCAAGTAATTGTGGATGAGTTGCCGCCCCACAAGTCGGTTGCATTTGTGAAGACTGCTTTGCTACGTTTGGACCAGGTGGCAATCTCTAAAATTGACAAAGACACCCCGCATCCCTTTGCTATCAGGGATCTTATGTCTGAGTCTGCGATCTACCATGCGACGGTTTTCCCGCTTCAACATGTGCAGATACCAGGGATGACGGTTTACGATGCCGTGAGAGAAACCATCTTTCAATCAGTAAAGGACGCTTCACTAAAAGGTCAGCCTATGGACACTTTGAAGTGGCTGGCTTATGAAAAATGGGACTCTGCCAAGAAATCATTGCCTGGCTTTAAGTGCCCGCATTGTGAAAACGAAAAGGCGACCCTCCCTTACGACGCAGAGGAGGGGAGCTGTTCGAACTGCGGAACAAAATTGTTTGTCACAGACATGCTTGGATTTCATCTGGATATGGTGGAGGACTCTGCTTCTGATAGCGTGGCAACAGCTTACATGAATATTCACGAAACGCTGTTGCTGTTCACAGGAATACGATATTTCTGGGAGACCGACAAAGAACTCCTGAAAAGATGCCTCTTTATCAAGGATGGACCGCTTCAAATTCGCGCGCAATATTCAAAGTTAGTTAACCCGATAAGGCGCTTTCTTTTAAAGGCATGTAATGAAGGCTACCCAATCGCAATGATTGGACAGGAGAAAACTGGATTTTTTACTGACCATTTGGATTTGATCGGCAGAAACGCACCCGCAAATCACTTCTTTATTCCCGACCATCAATATGTCTGTGAACAAATTCAGCATCGCCCTGCGGACGGCGCATCTTATGGCAAGGATACAAATTACGGAGCAAAAATCTTCCTTGCTTATGGGGATCGCCATAAGTTTGTGCTGACCATTCCCATCAATGAGGCAATGGGGTCTTTTATGATTCGGCCTGAGGCAGACTCGCTTATCTGTTTTGATCGGATTTTAGCGACGTTGCCCAAAATACTAAGCAGCAAATTTGAAAATGGACTCATGCCTATTGAACTGGCAAACTCTGTTGCATCCCTCTCTACCTATCCCTCAGCGCAAGTGCTCAAGTTGTTTACTGACACTTCAATTGTGAAACACTGATGAAGCATACAACTTCTGCCAACCCCGATCAATACCAAGCTATTGAAACTACCGAAGGTCCGCTCCTGATCATTGCGGGACCAGGATCAGGAAAGACGTTCACGCTCGTCGAGCGGATCGTCTATCTCATCACGGAAAAGAGCGTGACACCAGAAAGCCTTTTTGTGGTGACGTTCACCGATAAGGCGGCAAGCGAACTGACCACTCGTATCTCCAATCGATTGAATGAGATCGGGGTACGTTTCAATCTGAATGAGATGTACCTGGGAACATTCCATTCGATCTGCCTGCGCTGGCTGGAAGAACACCGCGAGTTCACACGCTTAAAGCGGAATTTCACCATGATGGATGCGTTCGATCAACAGTACTTCATCTATCAAAAAATGCGGGAATACGATGAGATCCATGAGATCGGTCTTTTGGTTGGCAAACCAGACCAGTCCGCCTGGGCAAAGACTGAAACCCTGGTCAAATGGATCAATGCGGTTAGTGAAGAAGCGCTTGATCCGCAGGTTCTGATCCGCGCCACGGACCCAGAAATCAGGGTCTTGGGACTGTGTGCCGAGCTGTACCAACGCCAGTTGGAAGAAGCGAATGCCTTGGACTTTTCCACCATTCAGTATGAAGCTCTCAGGCTATTGCGTAATCATCCCCAGGTGCGGGAACAGTTGCAAAACAAGATCACCTACCTGATGGTGGATGAGTACCAAGACACCAATACCATTCAGGAAATGATCCTCTTTCTGCTCGCCAGGGAAGAGAAGCCCAACTTGTGCGTCGTGGGTGATGACGATCAGGGTTTATACCGTTTTCGCGGCGCGACCATCCGTAATATCTTGCAGTTTAAGGACCGTTTCCCTGAGGGCGTTTGTAAGCAAGTCAACTTGACCGTGAACTACCGCTCTCATCCAGATATTATCAACTTCTACAACGAATGGATGGATGAACAGGACTGGACGGTTGACGGACAAACTTTCCGCTTCGAAAAAGAAATTCTTCCCCGCGATGACGCCTTCCCACAAGTGCCCGCTGTGATCAAGATTGCCGGCACATCCCAGGAAGATTACCACCAGCAAGTTCTACATTTCCTGCATGATCTTCGCAATAAGGGACATTTGACGGACTGGAATCAGGTGGCGTTTCTTTTCCGCTCCGTGAAAAGCGATAGAGCGGTCGCGCTGTCTCGGTTTCTGGAGAGGAATGGAATTACGGTCTACTCACCGCGTTCCAATCAATTCTTCGAGCGTGAAGAAATTCAATTGATGATCGGTATGCTGATCTTCCTCTTCCCTCAATTTCCTGATGTCCGCAAATGGAAGGATGATGCCTTTCTGCATATATGGGATTATTACGATAATGAGTGTTATGTGCGGGCAATTAACGAACTGCGAAAACCTGAAAATGCCGACCTGCTCAAATGGGCGCGCACCCTTGCCAAGACGCACATGGCGCTTGCCAAGAATGCCGATTATGGGTTTAGTGGATTGTTCTATCAACTGTTGCAGTTCCCGTTGTTCAGCAGATACCTGGGTGAAGATCTGCTTTTAGGTGGCATCAATGATAGCCGCGCCATGCGGAATTTGGCGACCTTTTCACAGTTGATCGTAAAGTTCGAATACTTGCAAAACATCAACGTTCTTACCCCAGAATACTTGGACAGGAACCTGCGGAGTCTGTTCAATCAATTCCTGCGCTTTCTAAAAGAAGGTGGGATTGATGAGTACGAAGATCAGCAGGAGTACGCTCCCAGCGGCTGTGTCTCTTTCTTTACCGTCCACCAATCCAAAGGACTGGAATTCCCCGTTGTGATCGCGGGGTCCCTTGAGGCGACCCCGCGCAAGCAATACACGGAATTGGATGAGATTCTGGAAAGCGGATACCTTTCCCGCCCGCCTTACGAGCCTCTTGAACACACAAAGAATTTTGATTTCCGCCGCCTGTTTTACACCTCTTTCTCACGGGCACAGAACCTGCTTGTGCTTGCCTGCCACGTTAAGGATGCCAAGGGGCTTGGGAAATCACCTTCCAAATACTTCTCAAAACAATTCGACAGGCTTACGGACTGGCGAAACCCAACGTTCAAGCCTGAAGATCTATCTTTAGCGACGATCAAGGATATCAACGTCAAACAGGAATATTCGTTTACCTCTCACCTGACCGTGTACGAGAACTGCGCGGAACAATACCGTTTCTTCCGTGAATTAGAATTTGCACCCATCCAAACAAGCCCGATCTTGTTCGGTACAGTCGTTCACCAGACCATTGAAGATATCCATAAAAGCGTTCTCCGGGGAGAAGAAGGTCGCCTTTCTGTGGACCAGGTTGCCTTATGGTTCGACACCAATTATGCCTACCTGACTAAAAAAGAACGCGTTTACCTCGCACCAGCGGTAAAGCAGGTTGCGCTCAACCATGTACTTCGCTACTATTCCCGTAATGAAGGGGATTGGTCTCATATCAAGGAAGCCGAAGTGGATGTTTCCCTCGTCAAAGAAGGGTATATCCTTTCTGGCAAAGTGGACTTGATCGTGGGCGAAAACAATACAGTAGAATTGGTGGACTTCAAGTCCGAGAAGAAACTGGACGTGAACAACCCAGCCGACCGCGAAAAACTGGATCGTTACCGCCGCCAGTTAGAGGTGTATGCCCATATTGTAGAAGAACGTACCGGGCAGCAGGTAAGCAAGACCCACTTGTATTACACCAGCGAAGAGACAGGCAATCCTTACATTTCTTTTGAGAAGGATAGCGGCTCGATCAATACAACAATCCAAACCTTTGACCAGGTTGTACAACGGATCGAAGAGAAGGATTTTGCCATTCCCGCTCGCCCAGCCAAGTTGTGCGGTGACTGCGACATACGATTTTATTGTGACAAGAAAAATTGGAAATTTAGGAGCTAGGCATGAGCAAAGCAAAGCAAAGCAAGTTAGGATTATCAGAAACCACTCCTAATGGCAATGTAGAAGAATTTAAATTTGAGCCTATCAAAGGCTATCCAATGCTTAATTGGCGTGGAAAGCGACCATATACGTCTACACATTATTATCCAGCTCAACTAAAAGAAGTTTACGGCTTGGAAGTTGAAGATTGGCGAAATAAGATTTACTGGGGGGACAATTTACAAGTAATGAGCCATTTACTTAAGTACTATCGTAAAAAAGTAAATTTAATTTATATTGATCCGCCATTTGATTCAAAGGCGAATTATAAAAAAACTATTCAAATGAAGGGGCAAAAAATATCTAATGATCAAAACTCTTTTGAGGATAAGCAATATACTGACATTTGGACAAACGACGAATATTTGCAATTTATGTATGAAAGAATCGTTCTTGCAAAGGAATTACTTTGCGATACCGGGTCTATTTATTTGCATTGTGATAGTAGGAAAAATCATCTTCTTCGCACCATCTTAGATGAAGTATTCGGGGTAACAAATTTTAGAAATGAAATTCGTTGGAAGAGGCAGCCAGTCCGGGGTGCTAAGGCAAGATCTGGCCAATACGCAAAAAATTCAGACAGTTTGTTGTTTTATTCATTCTCTTCCGATTGGTCTTGGAATGGTTCGTATAAAGAATATGATGAGAATTTTATCAAGACTAAATTCCGTCCGGACGAAACCGGCAGGCTATTCAGGGACTGTGACTTAGGTGATTATTCAGAAGAATCTATTAAAACCTTTGAAGAACAAGGAAGAATATATATTACATCAACCGGCACAAAGAGGCTGATTAGGTACCTTGACGAGGAAAGAGGAGAAGCACTCGGCGATATGTGGGTTGACATACCAGAGGTAAACTCGATGGCTGATGCTAGAACAGATTACCCTACTCAAAAACCTTTACCATTACTTGAGAGAATTATTGAAGCATCATCAAACCCTGGCGACTTGGTGCTTGATTTTTTCATGGGATCTGGAACTACCCAAGAAGCTGCCATGAAACTTGGCAGGCGCTTTATTGGTGCCGATATCAATCTAGGTGCAGTTCAAATTACTACAAAAAGGCTAATCGAAAGGGCCCGTCTTCTTACTGAAAGAAAACAACAAAAAACTCTATTTGATGAAAAAAGCAAAATATCGGTGTACTTTTTGGGTTTTGAAATATATAACGTAAACCACTATGATGTTTTTCGTAATCCAATTGAAGCGCGAGAATTATTGCTTCAATCTTTAGAAGTAAATATCTTAGAGCAAGGAGCATTGTTTGACGGCGAGAAGGATGGTCGCATGATCAAAATCATGCCCGTCAATCGCATTGCTACTCGTGCCGATCTTGGTGAGTTAATTGCAGGGCTTGACCTCAAAGCCTTTGAAAAGCGTCACAAGAAGAACCCTAACGAACCCGTGGAAAGAATCACATTGGTGTGCATGGGGCACGAGCCTGACTTGAAAGCTTCCCTGATGAAAGAAGCAGAGCCATACAAATTGGACGTGGAAGTCGTGGATATTCTGCGCGATCGTCAGGACTTGCAGTTCAAACGCGACTCAGAAGCGAAGGTCATCAGCAAGAACGGCAAGTTGGTCATTGAACGCTTCTATCCCATGAACCTGCTTGGCAAACTCAGCCTGCAAAAAGAAAAGGTCAAAGACTGGCGCGAGTTGGTTGAATCAGTCATGATTGACTGGAACTATGACGGCGCAGTCCTTTCACCAGCCACAGTGGATATTCCAGAAAAAGATGAACTCGTCTCAGGCACGTATCCCATTCCCAAAGACGCTGGTACCATCCGGGTAAAAATTACCGACCTTCTCTCCGAGTCTCTCGAAGTCGAGGTTGAGAATGGCTAAGAAGAGAAACGTCCAGGAGGTCTCGCTGGATTTTGCCTTCTTTACTCACCTCCACCAGTTCTACCGTGAGAATAAAGGGCAGATTCGCAAGCATTATAAAGACCTAACCAAAAAGTATCTGGATTTCAACGATCCAGAGAATTCCAGTTCCTTCCTGCGTCAGCCTCAATATGAAGCGCTGGAAATGTACATCTTCCTAAAGGAATATCTCAATAACGAGCACGTCCACGCCATTTTCAAAGAATGGTC
>JAFLCF010000176.1:4939-9045 GCA_017303735.1 Anaerolineae bacterium | reverse complement strand
GAGATCGTTGGCAAGGTCTGGTTGTATGTGGTCATTGGCATTGCCGTTGGCGCGGGCATTCATGGTTATGTGCCCGAAGATGCGCTTGCGTCCATTTTGGGAGAGAGCGCATGGTGGTCGGTTCCGGCGGCGGTATTGATCGGCATTCCGCTTTATTCCAACGCAGCGGGAATCGTTCCTATCGTCGGGACATTGATCGAAAAAGGCGCGTCGGTTGGAACGGCGTTGGCGTTCATGATGTCGGTCATCGGGTTGAGTCTGCCTGAAGCGGTCATTCTCAAACGCGTGTTGAAGACACCGCTTTTGGTGACATTCTTTGCGGTGATTGCCGTGGCAATCATTTTCACTGGCTATTTATTCAATCTTGTTCTGTAAAAGGAAACGATATGTTGACGATCAAAGTTCTTGGTTCTGGTTGTGCAAATTGTAAAAAGTTGGAGGCAGTCACCCGGCAGGTCGTGGAGCAAATGGGGATTCAAGCGGAGGTCATCAAAGTGACAGAATATCCCGACATTATGGCGTATGACGTGATGTCTACACCAGTATTGGTGGTCAATGAAAAAGTGGTCTCGACCGGTCGCATCCCTTCCCCGGCGGAGATAAATACCTGGCTGGCTACTGCCATAGAAACCGTATAAACCTCGAATGTTAAGTAACTTATAAAAGTTGAGACATAACCAAAGGAGAGAAGATGAGTTTGCGAGTCCTTTTTCTTTGTACTGGAAATTCCGCCCGCAGTCAGATGGCAGAAGCCTTCTTGCGGCACTATGCCAGCGATAATTTCGAAGCACATAGTGCTGGCTTTGAACCCAAGGGAATTAATCCCTTTACCATTCAAGTCATGCAGGAAAAGGGTATCGACATATCCGCGCATACTTCCAAAGGAGTGGATATATACCTTGGTAAAGTGCTTTTCCAATATCTAATCACAGTCTGCGATGATGCGGATAAGAACTGCCCGACCGTCTGGCCCGGAGTGAATGTCCGTTTGCATTGGTCATTTGATGATCCTGCCGCTTTTGAAGGCGCAGATGAGGCGAAGTTAGCCAAGTTTCGTCAGGTGCGCGATCAGATCGAGCAGCGCGTAAAAACCTGGTTGGCAGAGCAGGTCTTTCTTTCTGAACAAAAGGTGAATGCATAATGAAAAAAGTTTTATTCCTATGTACCGGAAATTCCTGCCGTTCGCAAATGGCAGAAGCCATCGTCAATGCGCGCATGGGCGCGGAGTGGCAAGCCGTTAGCGCGGGGACGAAGCCTGCGGGCTACGTCCACCCTAAGGCGTTGGAAGCGCTATCTGAAATTGGAATCCAGCATACGGGTAGGTCGAAGCGAGCAGACGAATTTCAGGGCGAAGATTTCAATCTCGTCGTCACGGTTTGTGATTCGGCGGCGGAGGAATGTCCTGTTTGGCTGGGGAATGGGAAGAAGGTTCATCACAGTTTCCCCGACCCGGCTCTGACCGATGACATGAACGACTTCCGCGCTGTGCGGGATGATATTGAACGCGTGATGTTGCAATTGCTTAAGGAGTCTTAATGGTTAAAGAAACGCGCAAGGAACTTTCATTTCTCGATCGTTATCTGACATTGTGGATTTTCCTCGCCATGGCGGTGGGTGTGGGTATTGGCTTTCTCTTCCCCAAAGCGGTGGCAGATTTCAATACGGCGGTTTCGATTGGCACGACCAACATCCCGATTGCCATTGGCTTGATCCTGATGATGTATCCGCCGCTTGCAAAAGTTCACTATGAGGAGTTGGGTGATGTCTTCCGCAATTGGAAGATTCTCAGTCTCTCGCTCATTCAAAACTGGGTGATCGGTCCGATCTTGATGTTTGTGCTGGCGATCATCTTCCTACGTGGATATCCCGAATATATGACCGGTTTGATCCTCATCGGGCTGGCGCGCTGTATTGCAATGGTCATTGTATGGAATGAACTTGCCAAAGGCGATAATGAATACGCGGCGGGGTTGGTGGCTTTCAACAGCATTTTCCAGGTGCTGTTCTATAGTGTGTATGCCTATGTCTTCATTACCCTGTTACCCACATGGTTTGGCATGACAGGCAACATCGTGGATATCACCATTGGCGAGATCGCCACGAGCGTATTCATCTATTTGGGCATTCCATTCCTTGCCGGATTTTTCACACGTTTCTTCCTTGTGCGTGCCAAAGGTAAGGATTGGTATCACAAGGTCTTTGTGCCGAAGATCAGCCCGCTGACGTTGATCGCCCTGCTTTTCACTATTGTGGTCATGTTCTCGCTCAAAGGCGATGTCATCGTGCAATTGCCCCTTGACGTCGTGCGCATTGCCATCCCGCTGTTGATCTATTTTGTATTCATGTTTCTCGTGTCATTCTGGATGGGCAAAGCTGTCGGTGCGGATTATTCCAAGACGACCACATTGTCATTCACGGCTGCCAGCAATAATTTTGAACTAGCCATTGCTGTCGCGGTCGCCGTATTTGGGATCAATTCTGGCGCAGCATTTGCGGCGGTCATTGGTCCGTTGATCGAGGTACCGGTGATGATTGGGCTGGTGAATGTGGCGTTCTTTTTTCAGAAGCGGTATTTTGGTGGAATGGTACATTCTTCGCCCGAGATGCTTGCCGCAGCCCAGGAAATTTGCCCGCCAGATGAAAAGCTGGCAAAGTAGAATTAACTCAGTTTCGCCTTCTGCACCTTCTCGATCAACACAGACTTGAACTTTTCTCCCGCCTCATCTTTCCCCAGCGGTAAAAAGATCGAACCCAATTCACTGGCATCTGTGAATTGTCCATTCACATTCAAGCCTGTATCAGGGATCATTTTGTAGAACGAGCTTTTCTCGTAATCTTCCACAGTAATATCCCGCAACTGCATAGACTTGATATACAGCGCGTTCTGGTCTACGTTATCGGCAAGGATCAGCCAGCGGTCTGTCAGAATGGCAGTTTGAATCAACAGCTTCGGACCTGATCCTCCGCCGAACAGACCCTTTTTAATTTTTTCAGAGGTCGAGACGATACACATCACCGGGTTGGCGAGAATATCACCGAGAGTATGCTTTTCAATGTATGTTTGAATGCTTTTGGTCACGTTGGTTGGAATTTCCCCAAATGCAATTTCTTTTGTAGAACGGTTGTAATCGCCCATAACACCTCAATATGCTCCCGTCGGGGCTTAGCCCCGACGGGAGCGTGAAAACTAGAATGAAACCGGCTTGCTCAACATGGCAGTCAGCAACTTGACCGAATTCTTGAGATCTTCGTAATCCACCATCTCTGAAGCCGAGTGGATGTATCGGCAGGGAATCGACAACGCACCTGCCATCACACCTGCGCGGGTGATCTGAATCGCACGCGCATCGGTGCTGCCCATGAGCAGCACTTCACGCTGGTAGGGGAGTTTCGCTTTCTCGGCAGTGGTTATCATCCACTCCACCACGCGCGGATCCGCAAGCAGCCCGGGGTCGCGGACTTTTACACAAGGACCCTTGCCCAACTCCATTGCCATTTTCAAGGAAGCCGGTGTATCGCCGGTTCCGGTCACATCAATGGCAATTCCAATTTCGGGGTCAATGCTATAGGCGGCTGTCCCTGCACCACGAACGCCAACCTCTTCTTGTGTTGTGAAAACAAAATACAGATCATGCGGCGTGGACTTGATCGACTTCAACGCCTCGATTAGCACGACCACACCGGAACGGTCATCCAAAGACTTGGCAACCAGGCGATTGCCCATTTCCATGTACGAGCGTTCAAACGCGCCAAAATCACCGACCTTCACCGGGCAATTACTGCGGCTGGTCGCGCCAACATCAATATACATTTTGCTCAAGGCAGGCGCCTGATCGACCGCCTCCAATTTATCAAAACCGACCACACCCGTCACACCGTTCATAAAGCGGATGCGCGCCCCGAGCGTATAACGCCCGAACACGCCGCCATTGCTGGCGAAACGCACAAAGCCGTTCTTATCCACATGGCTGACGATCACGCCGATCTCATCCATGTGAGCCGCAAGCATGATGCGTTTGGAATTCTTCACCGTCACAGTCGGCTTCTTGCGCACGATCAAGCTGCCCATGGCATCCACGCGCACTTCATCTGCAAAGGGCTTTACT
>JAFLCF010000176.1:0-4895 GCA_017303735.1 Anaerolineae bacterium | reverse complement strand
GAGCGTTTTGAGTAATGATTTCATGGTTTAGATTCCCAGAGTAAATTTTTCACCGGCAGCATAACTCTTGCCGTCTTTGTTCGTAAAGAGGTGCGCCTTGGCTTCGCCCATGACAAGCCATTCATTGTTCAGGCTGCCAATAATGGCGGTATTTTCATCCACACCGATCATGACCTCATCGTCTCTCAATCGGCGGCGCAGAGTGGCAACTAATGGTTTCCCAAACAAGGGCATATTGTTGAAATGAGGCAGTAACGATGCGATAGGCAAGATGCCAAATGCAGATGTAGAGCGAATGCCTGCCGCGCGAAAATCTGGCATTTCTTTTCCGAGGACCATGGCGCCTGCTGAACAGCCTGCGTATACAGCGCCACGTGCCCAGGCTTTTTGTGCAGATTCCCAAACGAGGCTGCCTTTCAAAGTTTGATACAGATAATTGGGATTCCCACCGGAGAAGTAGATAAGATCCGCCTCTTCCACCGCCGCGGCATGATTCAGATCATTGGCAGTTTCTTTGTCTGTGACCGGCACCGCCTGCACATCCGCACCGAGCTTGGTGAAATGCTCCATGCCCATATTCGACCAACGCCCAACACTCTTTGGACCTTCCTGCCCCGCCGCCGTTGGCAGACAAACCACACGCGGCTTGCGTCCGTTCGCGCCGCAGTTGGCGAGCAAATAGGCATCCACCTCGTTCATCACAGGCAGGTATTCACCTGAACCAAGTAAAGCAATCAGTCCATTCATTCTTTATCTCTTTAATAAAGCTGGGGTCATTTCTTGCAATGCCACATGCAGTAAATTCAACGTATTCTTCCAATCGTCTACCCGCGAAACGCTGATGGGGCTATGGGTATAACGATGCGGCACCGAGACCGAAACCACAGGCACGCCCGAGCGCACTTGCTGGATCGCACCTGCATCTGTCCCGCCGCCGCCGGGTTGCCTGAACTGGTAGGGGATCTTGTGCTTCGTACCCAAGTCTGCTAAAAAGCTAACGAGGCGTGGATCACTAATAACGGGAGAGTGAGCCGGATAAATGGCAGGTCCCAAACCGAGCTTGGTGTTGTAGGTGTAGTTTTCTCTGCCTTCGTAATCGGGCAGGTCACGTGCAGGTGTTGAATCGATGGCAATCGCAAGGTCGGGTTCAAAATAGTAACCCGCCACGGTCGCGCCGCGCAGGCCGATCTCTTCTTGCACACTAAAGGCAAGGCAAAGTTCAATCGTATCCGGTGCGTTCTTCAGCAGTTCGATCAAGATCGCCACCCCAATGCGATCATCAATCGACTTGGACATGATCGACGGACCCACGCGTTTGAATTTTGTTGCAAAGGTGGCGCGGTCACCGGCTTTGGCTTTGCCGTCGAGCCCCAAGTCAATGCGCATGGATTCCACATCTACAGGATGGCTGCGTTCCCCGGCATCGGTCAAATGAATCGGTTTTGCGCCGATGACGCCCGGCGTGTGGTCTTTGCCAACGATAACTTGTTTACCGACCAAATGGCGTTCGTCAATGCCGCCGACGGTACGGAATTGATAGAAGCCATCCCCATCGTCTTTCACGATCATGAAACCGACTTCGTCCATGTGGGCATCGAGGAGAACACGTAAAGGTTTGCGTCCTGCACCCTTCTTGCGCACAAGGACGCTGCCGAGCGCATCCACTTTGACTTCATCGGCATAGGGTTTCACTTCTTCCAAGACGATACGGCGCACTTCACCTTCATCCCCAGAGATGGACATGGCGTTGCAAAGTTTTTCGAGCAATTTGATTTGAGTTGTTCCAATGGAAAGCATTAGCTAATCCCAAACAATTCTTTCGATGAAATCTTCTTCAAGTGATGAAATAAATTCAGCCAGTAATCTTCCGGCGCGTTGAATGTCTTTGATCGCAACCAATTCCACAGCTGTGTGCATGTATCGCTGCGGAATGCTCAGCACCATGGTGGGGATTCCTTCTGCCGTCAGTTGTAGAGCATCGGCATCGGTGGATGAATACTCTGGCATCAGGTCATCAGCGACGGGAATTTCAATGCGTTCGGCAACTTCTTTGAAACGCTTATACAAAAACGGATGCACACTTGGACCAATGCCGAGCGTAACGCCTTTGCCCAATGCAAAGGTTTGAAAGCCACTGGCGCCTGCACCTTTTCCGAAGGTCATATCGACTGCCACAGCAATAGTGGGGCGAAGTTGAAAGGCGCTGGTATAGGCGCCGCCGAAGGTCGTTTCTTCCTGTGCGGTTGCCACTGCCCAAACATCCCATGCATGCGATTTAGATTGAAGTTCTTCCAAGCAGATAGTGAGCGCGGCAACGGATGCGCGGTTATCGAGAGTATGACCGCTTACGGTTCCACCTGACATTTCGATGGGTTCTGTGCCAAAAGAGACTCTGTCGCCGATGCGGACACGCTTCGAGACTTCACCCGGAAGCAAACCGGTATCAATGAAGAGATATTTCATCGGGACGACTCCACTGCCTTCTCCATCGGGCAGGAGATTCGCGGGCGGCATGACGATAACCCCATACAGTTCTTCCTTTGTCCCCGAAGCATGGACGGTGACAGGCGTACCCGGTAGGACGCGTGCATCAATGCCGCCGATGTTTGTGATGTACAAGAAACCATCTACGATGCGGGTGACCATCATGCCGATGGCGTCCATGTGGGTGGCAATCATCACGGAGGGGCGGGGAGATTTATCAGCTTGGGAAAGGCTTTTCTTTAGCGTACCCCGTTTCAGTCCATGGACCGAGGCGAGGCTGCTTTGGGAGAGCTCATCTACCAGCGGAGTCCACTGCTTTTTGATGAGGTCCGCTGCGGGGGCTTCATCCCCTGAAAGACCGGAGACGGAGATAAGGGATTTTAGGAATGGAAGGATATCGCTCATGGGCTGCCAAATGCGGTTGGAGATGCGGTGAGTGTGCCAGTGGGTGTGGGCGTGGAACTGGGTGTGAGAGTGGTTGTAGCAGTTGAGGTGGGTGTATGCGAGGGTGTGTTGGTGGGTGTTAAGGTAGGCGGAAGGGTGGCTGTACTGGAAGGCGTTTGAGAAGGTGTTTGGGTAAAGGTGGAACTGGGCGTTACTGTATTAGGTTGGAAGTTTGTAGCGGTGGCAGTGGGTGTGGCGGTGATCGTGGAGGTGGGGGTAATGCTTGGGGTGAGCGTGATGGATGGCGTAAAGATCACAGGCGTATTGCTGACGGAGGTCAGGATGGGTGTTATGGTGCCCGTTATGGTTGGGGTGGGGGTGATATCTTCTGGACTGGGGGCAAAGGATAGGAAGACCAGACCGGCACAGTAGCAGGGAATAGTCAAAATGATGGCAACCAACAGCCTTGTGCGGCGGCGTGAACGGGGTGTATCGGTGTCGATCATATTGGTTCGATTATAATCCATGCGATTGGGTAGCTTTCAATGATTCCTCTTCACCTTCGCATTGCTGGTTTTCTTTCTTATCGTGACCCTGTTGAGCTGGATTTCAACATGGTAGACCTTGCTTGTATCTCCGGTCATAACGGTGCAGGCAAGTCTTCTTTGTTGGATGCGTTCACCTGGTCTTTGTTCGGAGAAGCTCGCGGCAAAGGGACAGATGTCATCAACCTTAGCCAGGATGTGAAAGCCGCCGAAGTCGCATTGACCTTCTTGTATGAAGGCAATGTGTATCGCGTGCAGCGGACATTGCCGCGCAATAAGAGCACGGTGTTGGAATTTCAGGTACTTGATAAAGGGAAAGATGAAGACGATGGTCGTTGGCGTCCTTTGACCGAGAAGACGACTCGCGATACACAATCTCGGATTGAACAGACGTTGCGTCTCGATTACGAAACCTTTATCAACGCCTCTTTCTTTTTGCAAGGCAAAGCAGATCAGTTCACGCAGAAGAAAGCCAGCGAACGGAAAGCGGTGTTGAGTTCGATTTTAGGGTTGGAGATTTGGGATACCTACAAAGACCGAACCGCCGAGCGCCGACGTGAATTGGAAACTGAAGTGACCGAGATCGACGGTCGCATTGCGGAAATTGATGCCGAACTTGGCGAAGAAGATGAACGCCGACGCCGTTTAAGTGAATTGGAAGAAACGCTCAAGCAGTTGACCACAGCGCGTGAAGCACAAGAATCTGCGTTGGAAAATATCCGACGCAATGCGGCATTGGTTAATGAACAAAGGAAAACCGTCGCAACTGCCGAGACACAGTTGAAACGAGTACAAGATGCGTTGACGTCTATTGAGTCTAAAATATCTGCCAAAGAGAATGAACGCGCAGAGTATTTGGATCTGTTGGAACGGGCAAAGGACATTGAGTCTGCGTATAAGGCGTGGCAGAAGGCGCGCAAAGAATTGGAAGCGTTTGACGCCAATGCGGCGGAATTCCGCGATCATGACGAGAAACGCCAGCCTTTGTTACGCGAGATCGAAGTGGAGAAGGCGAAGTTGGAGCAGGAGGGGGAGGATCTGAGTGGAAAGTGGAAAGTGGTGAGTGGACAGTTGGAGATGGTGGGCGAGTTGGAAGGACAGTTGTCTGCGGCGGAAGAGGCTTTGAAGGAAGCTGAAGCGAAAATTCAGGAACGCGCTGAATTGGAAGTGCAGCGCAATGAGGCGCGGGAGCGACAGGCGGGTTTGAAAGCCGAGAATGAGTCTCTGCGACGGGAGATGGATGAACTGAAAACGCGCATTGATGCCTTGAAAGTTGCCGACGGCGCGGAATGTCCGCTATGTGGGCAGCCTCTGAGCGAAAGCCATCGCAAATCTACGCTCAAAGAGTTGGAAGAGTCTGGTAAAGATAAAGGCGATACCTTCCGCTCGAATAAAAAGGAATTGGAAGACCTTGAGGGACGAGTTAAGAGTTACGAGTCACAAGTTGCCGGTTTAGCAAATGTGGAGAATGAACGTTTGCGC
>JAFLCF010000175.1 GCA_017303735.1 Anaerolineae bacterium | reverse complement strand
GTCACGAAACCCTGTGTGAACTACAAACGTCATGGTTTGTTTTTCATAGTCTACTTCTGTCGGTTCGGGGTCTTCCTGCTCTGCACAAAATTCGCATATTGGAAGCAAAATGACAACATTGGATGTCTCTTCTGGAGAGACATTCCCCATAAAAAATTTGCTTAGGATCGACTCTTGATCTCCTGAAACGCGAACATACAGTTCCGTGTATTGATTGCATGAATAACAATAAGAAGGAAGCTCTTCAGACTCGTGAAGCCTGAATGTAACCTTGTTTGGGTCCACATCACTCAGATCGGATAGATCCTCTTGGCATGCGGGGCAGGTATTGTCTGCATGAGACATGACCTTTGTGTGGCAATGTGGGCATTCTACAAAAATAGGAGCGCTATTTTCTTGCTCTTCGTTGTCCTCAGAAAAATTATTCATGTTGATGTTCTCCTTTTATTTATTTTTTCCCATAGGTCTGAACAAAAGAATTATAGTACTCTTTATAATTTTTTCTCAAGGCATAGTTATTGAAACCAGTTAAAATAGGAAAATGAAAACCTTCTCAACCTCCCGCGATTTCGCCCTGCAACTCGACTCTCAAGATAAACTCGCCTCTTTCAAAGAGGCGTTTGTCATTCCAGACCCAAGCCTGGTCTACTTTGACGGCAACTCGCTTGGCATGATGCCCAAAGCCGCGCAGGAAAAATCGCGCCAAATTGTGGATGAACAATGGGGCAAAGATCTCATCCGCGGCTGGAACAAAGGCTGGTGGGACGCTCCCTCACGCGTGGGGGATAAGATCGGTCAACTCATCGGCGCGGCAGCCGGGCAAACTCTCGTCGGCGATACGGTCTCGGTCAACCTCTTTAAACTCGCTACTGCCGCGCTTACGTGTCAGCCGAATAAAACCCGCATCATCACAGATACTTTCAACTTTCCGTCTGACCTTTATATTCTTCAGGGTATCAACCAAATGCTTGGCAATCGTCATGAGATCATCCGCATCGGTGCCAGCGACAACGACATCACGCCTGACCTCGCCGCGCTCGAAGCCGCCATCGACGATAACACTGCGCTTGTCACGCTCTCGCATGTTGTTTTCAAAAGCGGTTACATGTACGACATGCAGCGCATCACCGAACTCGCTCACAAAAAAGGTGCACTCGTCCTTTGGGATCTGTCACATTCGGTCGGCTCCGTTCCCGTCCACCTCGACGCTTGCAACGCAGACTTCGCCATCGGCTGCACCTACAAATATCTCAACGGCGGTCCCGGCGCGCCCGCGTTTTTATACGTCAACAAAAATATTCAAGAAAAACTTTCCTCGCCCATCTGGGGTTGGTGGGGTCAAAAAAATCCCTTCGACTTCGACCTCGACTATCAACCCGCGCCCGGCGCACAACGCTTCATGGTCGGCACACAACCGATGATCTCCCTCCTCACGATGGAAGCCGCCCTCGAACCGCTTCTCGAAGCAGGCATGGATGCGCTCCGCGAAAAGTCCATCTTGATGACGGACTTCGCCTCTTTCTTAACCGAAAGCTGGCTCGTCCCCTTTGGCTTTTCGCTCGGCTCTCCGCTTGATTCTGCCATGCGCGGCTCGCACATCTCCATTCGCCATCCCGAAGGCTACCGCATTAACCGCACCCTCATTGAAGAGATGAACCTCATTCCCGACTTCCGCGCACCCGATAATCTGCGCCTCGGCTTTGCGCCCATCTATCTCTCCTTTGCCGATGTCTGGGAAGGCTTCGACAGAATCCGTAGAGTAATGGATGAGAAGCGATACGAGAAATATCCGAAGAATAAGTTGGCGGTGACGTAGGGCAGGTTCTTTAACCTGCCATTTCTGATAATTAAAGAGGATGTCGGGTTGGATACCCATGAATGGGCACATAGCCCGACCTACAATTCTGTATGACTTCCTTCACCCGCATTGTTCAACATCCTTTTGCTTCCTTGATTCAGGGAGCACGTTTGGATTCCTATGAGGAAAATAATCGCAAGGTCGTTTTGCATATACAGGGATTTCAACCTTTATTCTCCAAACTCTTTGAACGGGATGGGAAAATCTATGAGCAAGTCCGTGCGAAATATGTTCCGCTTACGTTGACGTTCTCCGGCATCTCAAAACTCAAACGAGATGATTTCTTCCCATCGCTTACCGCCTACAGTATGGATGATACTTCCCGCACCATTGCCTATATGTATTCATGGCGGCAACCCAAACGAAAAGATATCTTCTATTTATTTGGCTTGCGCCTGCCCGTCGGTGCAGATATGCAATTTTTTGCGAAAGATGTGGAATGGGAACAAATCGCTTCTTCGGGCAAACCTTTTATCCTGGAGCGGGATTGGTCACCCGCGCCGCCCATGCCAAAGCGGTCAGTTCCTAAAGTAAAAGCAGTCTACAAGAAATTTGGTGGTGACCCGATTTCAATTCAATTAAAGGATAAAAAATTCCACAGCCGTTTGTTTATCGGCGGTGTGAATGTTCAATCGAAAAAACGTCCGCAGGTGGATGCAGTCCTGAATTTGGGTGAGAATCCCAGCCGCTGGGTTGAGATGGGACAACCACTTGACCCGCGTGACCGTGCAATAGAACATGGCGAAGGTTCACATGGGATGACGGTTGAACACATCCGCGAGGAAGCGGAGTGGGTGATCGAACGCTTGAGAGAGAATCAACGAGTTCTTGTCCATTGCGTGGCGGGCATGAACCGTTCAACAACAACTTGCTGTGCTGTCTTGATCTTGCTCGATGGTCTAAGTGCCGAGGATGCGTTGGTGCGTGTGCGTGAGCATCACCCCTGGGCACGACCAGATTCGCATCACTGGCTTGCGCTGCGTTGGTTGGAGAAAACTAGGAGAATGAAATAAATGGAACACAAACCCGATACCATCAAAGTCTCTGCATCTCAAAAGGAAGAAATATTCGCCACGCATGCGGATTTGCATGTGGTGGTGAAAGGTTCATCGCTGGTCAGTGGGAACGAGGCGATGAAGAAAGCCAAGGAAGTAAATCAACTGCTTGAAGCGCTGAAGCAGGCTGGGGTTAAGGAAGAGACGGTGACACTTCAAGGCGTGAATGTGTCCACATCCACGGGCGCGGTGTTGAAATCATCCACAGCATCCTATCGTTTGAAGATCCGCTGTGAAGATTTGGCGAAGTTTGCAGAGATTCTCGATGTGATCGCGTCACAGAAGAATGCATCCCTCACGCGAACAGAGTGGAAGTACGACGAAGACGCGACGCGTGAAGCCTTGTTGTTGGTGACGTTGGAGAAAGCCAAAGGGAAAGCCGCAAAGATCGCGCAGACGATGGGGGTGAAGTTGTTGGGCGTGTATGATCTGAACGAGAATATTTATGATGAAGAGATGGCGATGCCTTTTCAGGCACAGGCAAAAGTGGCGTTTCGTTCTGCGCCTGCCGAACCAGAGCCGAACCTTGGTATGGATGTGCAGCATTCGAAGACCATCCATGTAAATGTAGATATTTGGTATCGAGTCTCTGAATTTTCGGTCTAGCACTTTTGTTCTAAAAATGATAAAATCTCTCCCTTCTCAGGAGAGATTTTTATGTCCCCAACTATACAAGTTCAACAACTTAGCAAAACATATCAGGTGCCTGAGCGCGAAGGCGGGTTTGGCGCGGCGGTTCGTAGTTTTTTCAAACGTAAATATAAAGAGGTGAAAGCCGTTCAGCAAGTGGATTTCACCATTGAGCAAGGCGAGGTGGTTGGTTTTCTCGGTCCGAACGGTGCGGGCAAGACCACGACCCTGAAGATGCTATCCGGCTTGCTACATCCCTCTGGTGGAAGTGCCAATGTGTTGGGATTCACGCCTTGGGAACTCAAGCCTGATTATCTGCGCTCAATGACGCTGGTGATGGGGCAGCGCAACCGCCTCTCATGGGATATCCCTGCCGCGGATTCTTTTTTATTGAATCAGGCGATCTATCGCATCCCTGATGATGAATACAAAGCCACATATAAAGAACTGGATGAATTACTCGAACTCGAGCCGTTGATGAAAAAGCCGGTTCGTAATTTGTCTTTGGGTGAGCGCATGAAATGCGAGATCGCGGCTGGACTTTTACACCGCCCCAAAGTTTTGTTTTTGGATGAACCGACAATTGGTCTCGACATCACCGGGCAGGGACGCATCCGCGAGTTTTTGCGTGAATATAACAAGCGCACTGGCGCAACGATTTTGTTGACCAGTCACTACATGGCAGATGTCACCGCTTTGTGCGAGCGCATCATCATTATCCATCATGGACAGTTGAAATACGATGGTGGCATCAACGACCTTTCGAAGAAGATCGCGCCGTTCAAGCTGATCGGTGTGATGCTCGCCGATGCAGATTCGCATGACCTGAGCAAGTATGGGGAAGTGGTTCAGAATGAGGAAGATGCCGAGAAGCGCTACATTCAGGTCAAGGCAGAGGAAGTGACCCGTGTCACCTCAAAGCTCTTGGCGGATCTACCCATCCACGATATCACCATCGCCGATCCCCCGATTGAGGATGTGATCGAGCAGGCGTTTAATTCATAGTTATCGTCCTGAGCGTAGCCGCTGTATTTTGGCGGCGAAGTCGAAGGACGCTTCGACTACATTCGGACGGTAGTGCTGTCCTCACTCCGCTCAGCGCGGATGAATGGAGAATTTTATGTTCCTAATTTTCAAACGACTCTGGCAAGTGAACTGGGCTGAGCAATGGCAGTACCGCGCCAACTTGTTGATGTATCTGATGTATTGGTTGGTTTCCCCTATCATCTATCTCGCCGTGTGGACGAGCATCGCGAAGGTGAAGGGCGATGTCAACGGGTTTACTGCCAACGACTTCGTGACCTATTACATGGTCTTGCTCATCTGCGACCAGATCACTAGTAATATCGTCATCCATACTTTTGCCTATAAGATCCAGGATGGTTCACTCTCAGGTGAGTTGGTCAAGCCGATTCATCCCATGCTCACAAATGCATTGGTCAATAATGTGGCTTTCAAGATCCTGACCATTATGGGCTTGATTCCCATTTGGTTCATTTTGTTCTTTCTATTCAGACCCGATTTTAGTGGTGTAAGCCTCATCGGTGTTTTGCTTTCCATTCCCATCATGCTGGTGGCTTTTTTAATCGGCTTTTTGCTCTCTGCCACCATCGTATCTCTCGCATTCTGGACGACGCGAGTCTATTCCATCCACGAGTTTTACTTTGCGCTCATCCTGCTGTTCTCCGGTCAGTTCGTACCGCTGCCGCTCATGCCAAAGTTGATCCAAGATATTGCGCAATACCTGCCGTTCCAATTACTGTTGTATTTCCCCATTCAGTTGATTCTTGGCAAACTTTCAACAGAGCAGATCATATTGGGCTACGTGATGTCAGGCGTATGGCTGGCAGTTGCTGTCGTCTTGTTTAACCTTGTCTGGCGCAATGGTGTCAAGCGTTATTCTGCGGTGGGAGCTTAACATGCAAACCCTCAAATTACTTTCCGCCTTCTTCAAGGTCAATGTGCAAATGTCGCTGGCGTATCGTGCAGATACCGTCGTGAATATTATGTTGAATCTCATGTGGCTCGGCTGGGAATTGCTCTCGCTCAACATCATCTTCAATAATACCGATACGCTCGGCGGTTGGGGCTTGGGCGAACTCATCGCTCTGCTGGGCGTCTTCCGCCTCGTCAACACCATGATGATCGCGTTGATCTGGCCCAACACTGAAAAGTTCAATCAATCCATTCGCGACGGTTCAATGGACTACACAATCCTGCAGCCAGTCAACAGCATGTTTCTAGTCACCTTCTCGCGCATCACTGTCTGGCGGATCTGGGACTTGGTGCTTGCAGTGATTTTGATCGTGGTGGGCGTGAACATGTCTGCGGCGACTACCACCGCGCCTCAAATCCTGACCTTTATCCTGCTCAGCCTCTCAGGCATGATCGTCATCTACAGCCTTTGGATCGTCCTCATTGCGCTCACATTCTGGTTCGTCAAATTCGACAACAACGTCACCATCCTGCAAGCCCTCATGGACTCGGGGCGTTACCCTGCCACCGTCTACCCGGCATGGTTGCGCATCATCGTCACCTTCATCATTCCCATCGCAGTCGCTACAACCATTCCACTCCAAGCCTTGCGAGGTGAGTTGAGTGTGACGCAGGTCTTCATATTTTTAGGCGTAAGCATCGCCAGTTTTGTGATTGCGTCTCAAGTCTGGAAATTTGGGCTGAAACAATATAGTGGAGCCAGTAGTTAAAACAAAAACGGCGACTTCAAGTCGCCGTTTTTGTTTATTTCTTTTCCAGTACGATCACAGAAGTGCCGTCTTCGGTTACGAGTTTCAATTGATCGCCGCTTACAGAGACGTTCAACGTCTTATCTGAGAGGATGCCCAACACAGCACTTTCTTGAGCAGAAGTTTCTTCACAGAACATCATGGTCGAGACGACTGAGCCAATATGAATGTTGCTGCCCTCAGAGGTATAGTCCGCGCCGAAAGAGTTACAGCCCACCGTGCCGCCGAACTTCCCATCGTTGAATGTGATGGAGGTATCCACACCTGTGATGGCAGGGGAGGGGCTCGAGGCATCACCATATGAGATGAGCTTCCATTCACCGGTGAGGGTGGTGACAGTATTCGAGCAGGCGTTGAATACGAACATGGCAAGAGCTAAAAAGATAAGAGCGGGTAATGTGGCGAGTTTCATAATTTCTTCTCCTTGATATATGAGATTGACGTTCTCGCCGTTAAAAAGTTCCCGTAAAAAATAAATGTGACAGATTAAAAAATCTGACACATTTATTGAATTTCGAGCATGGCGGGTTGAAAACCTGCCCTACATGGCTTGATTGAATTTTGAACGACTATAAAGCGTAATCCCCGCCGAAGCCGAAACATTGAGCGACTCTACCTTGTCGCTGATGGGGATGCGTACCTTCATCGTGGCGGCGTTTTCGATCTCGGGTGAGCAACCATCTTTTTCGCTGCCGAAAGCGAGCAACAACCGATTTGAAATCGTGGCGATGTCATCAATGGTTTTGTCCGCTTCCATATCCATTACCATCAGGGACTCATTATTCTTTTTGCAGTAGTCTAAAAAGTCCGCAGTGGAGGCGGTGATCATGGGGAGGGAGAAGAGATAGCCCCGGCTCGCGCGGATGAGACGGCGGTCGTACAAGTCCACAGGGTCCATGTTGAGCAGGAGGATGCCGCCCACGCCCAATGCCAACGAGGTGCGAGTGATATTGCCGATGTTGCCAGAGATGCTTAAATCTTCAAGCACCACGATATCTTTTTTGATGGTCTTCAATGCCTCCAACCCAACAGGTTGTGGCGTGTAGGCAATGGCAAAGACGCGCGAGATCTTGTCGTTTTCAAAGAGCTTCTTGGTGGTGCGTTTGGCTACTTCGTGAATGGTTGCACCGGCGGTCAGGTTCTTGCGCAAGGTCTCTGAGACTGTCTCTTCGCCCGCAAAGTAGAGCGAATCAATTTCCACTCCGGCTTCGATGGCTTGCAGGATGTTCTCTTCATCATCAATGAGGATCTGATTAAGTTCGCGGCGTCCCTCACGGGTGAGCAGTTTGCGAATCGGACCCGCCAGCGGGTGATTGAGCGAATCGACAAGAAAAGGGTTGTTGGCTGATTGTTCTTCCATGCTGTCATCATAATCTTGATGATGGGCAAGGTCAAGATTATGCCCTTTGATTCAATCCCCTTTATTGCATGGTGTTGAAATGGCTTAAGTTGTAACCCGCTGCCAGGTCGGCTTCATGGGTGTGTTGCTCTAGAGTGGTTTTCCATTGTTGTTGGTTAATTTGTTTTTGAATGTTTTCCAATTCAATCGCTCGGCGGGTTTCGATCCATTGAATAAATATTTTTAGAGCCGAATTAAACAGGGTCTTGAGCATGAGTCCTCTTAAAGTGTGTCCAGAATATAAAAATATATTCAACTATAAAATGGCAAAACTGAATAGAGGCAGAGGTAGGGATTTTTGCAGTTCAGCAGAAGGGATCTGTTTTAGGAATGCCTTTATAATCGAAAAAACTGTTTAGAGAGGAATGCCATGTCAAACCTAAAATCCCAAATCCCTTTAATCAATTCGAATTCCAATGTCCCCATTAAAGACTTTGCTGGACCTGTCATCCAGACTGGTTCGATCAAGCAAACCGATTTTGTTTCAACACCCCTGCCGCCTGAGTGGATTTTGGAAGGAAACCCTGCGGCTCGTTCGGTTCCATTAGCACGGGCTGAAGATGGCAACTTGTCTTGTGGGTTATGGGATTGTCAGGCAGGAAAATTCAAGTTCATTTTTGCGACTGATGAGATCATTCAAATTTTGGAGGGAGAGGTCATTATTGAGGAGAAAGGCAAGACCCATTCTCTTGGGGTGGGCGATGTAGCTTTCTTCCCAGAAGGTTTGGTTGCATATTGGACGGTTCCCAATTATGTAAAGAAGTATGCTATTTTTCGTTCAGTATCTGACCCGCTCTCTACAAAGATTTATCGTAGATTGAAAAAGATACTTAGAGGTTTGCTTGGTAAATAGCCTTCACGTGCTGTTTTCAGATGAACAAATTCTTGTCATAAACAAACCAGCAGACTTGTCTGTTCTGCCCGAAGGCTGGGAGAAGGATACGCCGTATCTGGTCAAATTGCTCGAGGAGAAATATGGCAAGGTTTGGGTGGTGCATCGCATCGACAAGATCACCAGCGGGGTGATCGTCTTTGCATTGACGGCAGAGGCACACCGTTCGCTGAATATTCAGTTCGAGAAACATGAAGTGGAAAAGGTCTATCACGCTCTGGTGAATGGACTGCCAAAATGGGAGGAAAAGATCACAAAATTTCCATTGCGTGTGAATGTGGGGCACAGGCATCGAACGGTGGTGGATGACCGAAGAGGAGTCCGCTCGGAGACGAGGTTCAATCTACTGGAACGCTACCAAGCCACGGCGTTGGTGGAGGCGTCGCCCATGACGGGGAGAACGCACCAGATCCGAGTCCATGCCTACGCGTTGGGGCATCCGCTGTTGGGTGATGTCCTCTATAGTGCGCCAGAGACGAATTTGATCGAACGCCCGGCGTTGCATGCCTATGCACTTACCTTAAGACATCCTGAGACGGGTAAGAGCCTGACCTTTCAGGCAGACTATCCTAATGATTTTATGAATGCTGTACGT
>JAFLCF010000174.1 GCA_017303735.1 Anaerolineae bacterium | reverse complement strand
ATTATGTGATTTACGACCCGTATAAATATGGTGGCGATGCGCCCGATAAAGACGTGCTCTTAACCACCCGCTATAAATACAACGGCGCCAAACTGGCAACCGAGATCAGCGCGGTGCTATGGTTCGAAAATTACAGCATTGCTGCGGCAGAACCACCCAAGAAGACCACCGTGCCCGTCCCGGCTGATAAGTTAACTCTCTATGCCGCCGAAGATGATCTTGCCCTGCGGGCAGACCCCTCGGTGACGGGTTATCTTTGGAAGCGTATGATGTTGAACACCGAGTTGATCAGCTTGGAAGATAAAACCAAAGCCAAGGCAAAGATCGGCGTACAAGGTCAGTGGATTCAAGTACAGGATCCGCAAGGCGATCAAGGCTATGTCGCCGCTTGGTATGTTTCGGATAAAAAAGGAACACCCGCCGCCTCAACCACTGCGCCCAAGCCAGGTACGGCTCCCACACCGGGCAGCGCACCGAAACCAGGTACAGCACCCTCCCCCAGCAAACCTTCTACTCCTTCCGTGCCTGCGGGTGCCTTGGCATTGATCCCCACCACTCAGGTGACCTTACGCAGCAAGCCTGTTGTGGCGCAAGATAATGTCATTCGGTATGTGAGCACGACTGAACAACTCATCAGCCTTGAACCGGCGAATCAAGCCATTCCCAAAGTCGGAGTCGAAAACCAGTGGATCAAAGTCCGCGATGCAAGCAACAAGGAAGGCTATGTTGCCGCATGGTTTGTCAAATATGTAGGCGGCTCCACCGCACAAGCCAATAGCCAGACGGCTCCAGCAACAGGCGGCGCAATAAAAGTCCGCACCACGGCAGAGGCGGTTTCGCTCCGCAGTCAGGCAGTGGTAAGTGATGCCACTCTGATCAAACGTGTGCCCATCGGCTATGAGTTCACCATCACCGAAACCGGCGGCGAAAAGAAGATCGGCGCCAACAATCAGTGGATCAAGGTCAAAGATGCGACCCATGAAGGTTATATCGCCGCGTGGTTCGTGACGCGATAAGAGACTGGAGAAAAAACATGGAAACCCAAAACAAAACACCCATTCTCGAAGTCGCCTGGCGCAAGTTTGCCCAGTATGATGACGCCTCGGTCAAACGCACGGCATCTTTTACCCGCCTAAGAAGGTCGATTCTGATCTTTGGTGTGCTTGCAACACTTCTCTCCATTCTGGTCACCATTTACCCTGATGAATTCCCCCGCGTGGGTTCGCTCATTTTAAAAATTCTTCTGGTTGCCTCTCCGATCATTGCTTCTGTGCTTGCAGCCATTGGCAATGAATACTACTCCACCGGCGATTGGCTCGTAACAAGAGCAGGCGCTGAAGAAATTCTCAAGGAAATTTACATCTATCGAACCATCCTGCGCGATAGCCCCAAGCGGCGTGAGTGGCTTGAAAAACGGCTGGCAAAAATTCAGCGGTCTGTGTATCGTGGCATGAACGGCGAATTGGTCATGGAGACGTTCAAAGGCAACCTGCCGCCTGCCCCACGCTTCAACCCGGGTGTGCCAAATTGTGACGATGGATATTCGGACCTGAGCGGTGATGAATATTTCAAGTACCGCCTTGAAAATGAATTGCGTTGGCATGAGAAGAAGATCATTGGCAAGCAACGGGAACGCTTCCGCATGCAAGCGCTCATCTACATAACCGGTGCGCTTGGTGCAATCATTGGTGCCATAGCCACTTTTGAAAATGCAACCTCAGGCATCGCTATCTGGGTCGCATTGACGGCTTCATTGACCAGCGCGTTTTCGGTCTGGCAGCAATTGAAGAACCTTGAATTGGTCGTCAAAAATTACAGCAAGGTCATCATTGAGCTAGGCATCATCTCAGACCATTGGAAGAACCTCGAAGCCGAAGAACGCACTCAGACCGAAGTCAACCGCATGGTACGCTCCACCGAAGATATGCTGTGGAGCCGCAATGTGGAATATATCAAATCCATGCAGGAAGCGCTCAAAGACACCAGCCTGGATGAAGAAGCCAAACTCATCAACAACGTCATTCAAGAACAACGTGAAGCCGATCAACGCTTCCGCCAATCCATGACCGATGCAGTCGTCAACCAAACCAGTGAAGTGTTGGATAGAGCCCAAAATGACTTGAGCGAACAGTTCGAGCAGATCCTTGGTACGCTGGCAGAAGAAGCCTCCTCTGATGTGGTGCAGGCAGAACTGGCAGCCATGCGCGAGTCGCTTCAGGAATTTTCCGAACAGCTTGCCCAACGCTTCGGGTTGAGCGACGCCCTGGAATCCATCGCCAACCAATTCAAAGATGTAGATGTCAGCGGCGATACACCCCGCGGTGTATTGAACGATCTGCTTTCACGTTATCCCAAAACCAGTGAAGTCAAAGGCTGAATTCAGCCATCCGCGCCACAGGAGCCACCCATGTCTGAAACCAGCAACAATGCCTCAGAGAAAAAAATCGACCCGGCGGGCAACCCCATTCCGGTGTCGAAAGAGCCGGTGACAAAGCTTCAACCCAACCCAGACCCTGATTCCAATCAAGTCATGGATCCAGTTTCTCTTATTCCCCCCCCCGCAGTGGACGTGAATACGCCCGCCTCAACCCCTACCCCAAACCCGGCAGCCCAGCCCCAGGCAAGTGCCACTCCGGCAGTTTCAGCACCCCAGTCCGCCACAACATCCACTGCCACAGACCCGCTTGCAAAGTTGGCAGGTGTCGAACAAGCAAAAGTCACCAAACGACAATCGGATGAAAAGGATGATGATGCTGACTTTGTAGGAAAAGAACACAAATACTTGCGGACAGAGGTTCGTCCACATGCATTTGTGGTGATGCCCTTCGGCAAGAAAAAAGGCATCAACGACCAGCCCTTCGATTTCAACGCCATCTATAAGCAATTGATCAAACCCGCCATCGAAGCCGCCGGGTTTGAACCCTTCCGTGCCGATGAAGAGACCTCCTCTGGCGACATTCTGACCGATATGTTCCAGGAACTTTTGCTGGCAGATATGGTCGTCTGCGACTTGAGCATCGACAATGCCAATGCCTTCTATGAATTGGGCATTCGGCATGCCTTACGAAAACGAGGCGTGGTTCACATTCAGGCTGGGCGTGCCTACATGCCCTTCGACATCTTCAATGTCCGCACTCTGCCGTATCACATCACCCCCGATGGGCTTCCAGACCCGGAACACATCCGCAACGACATCAAAGCCATCGCAAGGTTAATCAGAGACACCGGCGCATCTGACCGCGATATGGTCCACAGCCCGATCTACAATTTGCTCACTGGCTTAAATGAACCCAACCGAAAAGACCTGCAAACCCACCTGGCAACTGGTTTTTGGCGCGAATATGAAGAATGGAAGGATAAAGTCACGGTTGCTCAACGCGACAAACACATCGGTGATATCCTTCTTTTGACAGAAGAAATCAAAAACCCGTTACTGCGCGAAGAAGCCATTACAAATGTTGGCAATGCCTTGGCAAAGCTTGGGCGAAATGAACTGGCGTTAAAGCAATACCGCGAGGGCATTGAAGTCAACCCAACCAATATAGAATTCCGGCGTGAAGAAGCGTTTCATCTTAACCGGGTCGGGCGTGTCAACGAAGCCATTGTCAAGCTGGAAGGCATTCTGAACGATTATCCCAATGACACCAAATCCATTTCATATTTGGGGCGCATTTACAAGGAAATGTGGACCAGTTCATGGGATAAGATTCCCGAAAAGAATAAACGTCTCAAACAAGCCTTCAATACCTATCACTGGTTGATCCAGTCCATCGATATTTATCTTAAAGGCTTTCAGGTAGACCTGCGTGAATACTATCCCGGTATCAATGCGTTGACATTGTCCATGCTTGCTGTTCACCTGGCAGACCGCTTCGACAGCAAGAAAACTCCCGACCCCGATATCACCCGCATTCGAAACCTGATCCCAGGGTTGCGAGATACGTTACGGTTCACCCTCGAAGGCAGGATCAGCCTGGAACAGGAAAAGACCGATTACTGGACCCTTGCTTCGCTGGCGGAGTTGCGTCTGCTCACTTCCAATGACCTGGCTGAAGTGGTGCGAACCTATCGCAAGGCAGTGGCAGCTCTGCGCCGTGATGTCTTTTCCTTGCGGTCTTCCCTGCAACAATTGGAAACCATCTACTCGCTGGGCGTCCGAACTGAATATGTCTCCGCCTGCATTGAATTGGTTAAGGAGGAAATCCGGCATGCCAGCACAGGCGACGCCGCCGCTGCAGAGGTCAAAACGACCCGCAACGGCAGAACCAAAGCCTCTGGCGCCCGCGGGCTTGTCTTCACTGGCTATATGATCGACTTCCCAGGGAAAGATAAAAAAGCCTTCCCAATTGAAAGAGAAGCCGAGATCCGGCAGGAAATTCGCAAGCGCGTCGAAAAGTTCAAAGCCCATTCGCAAGACCGCGCCTTCCTGGCTGGTCTATCTGCGGGCAGTGAGATCATCTTTGCCGAAGTCTGCGCCGAAGCAGGCATCAAGGTCAAGGCGTTTCTGCCCTACACCGAATCAACCTACATTCGCAGATTCGTGGCACCCGGCGGTGAAGCCTGGGTAGATCGCTTCTATAAACTGCGCAACAGCTCGTACATTGACGAGATCTATCAAAGTGAACATTTGGGGCAGCCCAAAGATGGCGATAATCTTTTTGAACGCAACGGACGCTGGGCGATCTATTCTGCGCTGGGGCGGGTGGGCATTGAAAACGTCCGCATGATCGCCGTGGCAAATGAATTCGTTGGTGATACCAAAGACCGTGATGTGTTGCTCACCAGCTATATGATCGACATGATGCGCAACGTCGGCGGTGTGGTGGAGGAATTCATCAATCCCTCCAAATACATTCATAACATGATCGACAGCGCCCTCGAACAGCTCATTCAGGGAAATACCGAACCAATTGAAAAGAAGAAACTCATATCACGTGCCATCAAAAAAGGCAAGGTCGATAAGAAGGTGAAATAGCCAGGCAATAAACAATGAGACCCGCCCATTCTAGGCGGGTCTCATTGTTTTCAGTACTTTTTCATTCGGGTAGGGCCAGATCTCACCCTTCACCCCTCTGGCAAGGTAAAAATCTCCGGCGCGCACGGTCTCTGGTCCTTCCAATGTATGCACCACGATCATACGATCTTCATCACCAGCCACCACAGCCGCCAGCGGAACGATCAGCGTGACCGCGCGCTTGATGCACAAGCCCGGACCTGTAATAATATAGGTCTCATCGAAGATCTTCGCATCAATGGGCCACACATCTCCGGGCGCATCCAATTCACTGATCAACATATCGCCCGCCTTGGCGGTCAGGATCGAACCCCAGGGTGTTTTCACCTCCATCGATTGTGCCTCCCCGTCGCTCGGCACGAACGGCACAACCCGCCGGACCATTGCATTACGATATGGCTTGAAATCCAGTTGATCGATAATCGGATCATCAAACATAAGAACAAACGGCTCGGTCATGATCTCTCCTGTTGGGTCATTAAGTTGAACTTATTTTAATATAAAACACAGAGCCTAGAGGAAACATAGTATGAATCATCTGACGGTCATTGTAGGTGCAAGCGGCGCAGGCAAAACCTCCTTGCTAAACGCACTTTGTCAGCATAGCTCCTTTGCAACGGCGCTCGAACAACATGCCGAGCGTCCGTTTCAGGCGCTTTTCAAAGAAGATGCCCGCTATGCACTTGCCAATCAGCTCGATTACCTGATTCACCGCAGTGGGCAGGAAAAAGAGTTGAGAGATGCACCACTCCCCGCTTTGATGGATGGTGGGCTTGATCTAGACTTCCATGGCTTCACACGCCTCTTTCGCACCCACGGCTGGATCAGCGCTGCCGAGTTTGACCTGTGTCGACGCTTTTACACCTTCGCCCGCAGCCTGCTCCCTCCACCCGATCTCATCATCCACCTGCACGCAGACTCACAAACCATCCGCGAACGACTCGCTGCCAGAAACAGAATCAATATCGCGTCCGGAGAAGATGCGTCACTGCTTGAGTCGTACATTGCCGAATGGCTGGAAACTGTCCCGGAGTCGAATATCCTAAAATTGGATGTTTCTCAAGAAAGTATTGATTACCCCCTCAGTGTGCCGCTCATCCTTGATAAAATCAATGGCATTCGAGGCTAAATGGAAAATATTGACGAGCTAAAAAACAGAAACAGCGGCAAACCGACCTATATATTAACCAACGCGAATGTGTTCGTCTCGCCGGGTGGGTTCCATTACATTGACCACCTTGACCCGATGGAAGAAGTTTCGCCGGAGATCGATGGCAGCGGGTTAACCGAGGCAGAGATCAAATATATCGAGACCTCTTTGCAGTCGAACCCAGAGCGGTTGGAGAATCAGATCGCAGCGGTAATGCGGCACACTAGGGTTGCAGGCAAAAAAGCCCTAGACATCGGCTGCGGCGGCGGGCTGTTTCTCTCGAAGTTAAAAGCCGAAGGCGCCGAGGTCACTGGTGTTGAACTCAGTGATACGCGTGCATTTTATGCAAAAGAGAAGCATAGCATTGAGGTGGTCAAGCGCACCATCGAAGATGAGTATTGGAAATCATTTCATGGCACATTCGATATCGTTACGCTATGGGATGTGATCGAGCATGTCAATTATCCGTTCGAGACCTTGCAAGCGGCGGCAAAGATGCTCAAGCCGGGCGGAATTCTGTTGATCGACACCCCCTGCCGCGATGCGTTCTATCACCGCTTTGGCGAGCTGACCTACAAACTTTCCGGCGGGAAATTCCCCACATTCTTAAACACCATGTATTCGGCAAAGCCGTTCGGTCATAAACAAATCCTATCCTTTGCTGAAATGAAGGGACTGATTGAGGCAGCCGGGCTGCACATCGCAGAATTGAAGCGCTTTCATGAACTTTCTTTTCCCTACAGTTTTTACCTAAAAAAATTGGTTCGTTCTGAAGGGCTTGTCAAACTTCTGTTGCCGCTTGTGCATGTCTTTTTTATTCTCTTCCCCATCCGAAACAAGATGCTGGCAATCGGGAGAAAGCCCTGAGATCAAGTTATCGTTTTAGTGAATATCCACCTGTAAGATACCTGTAATTGCACGACGCAAAAGATGGAATGGAATCAATAAAACAATATGGACAATATTGCTCAACGCAAACAAAAGAGCGATCGAGCGCAGCAGAGGGTCTAAAACAGGCGCAAGGTTATCCAGCATCCATGTGCCTACGCCAGAAATGATCGCAAGGATCAATAGCGCGCCGATCCATAAGCCGAGAGGCAACCAAGCACGGCGGTCAGACTCAGATGGAAGCATGGTGCTGGATACGGCAAAGGTCAGGTAAAACCACAAGAAAATATCCGGGATGGATGGCAGCAATTGCAAACCCATCAGGAATAATTGGATCTGCCCGTTGCTAAGAACATGCCAGAGAGCATCCAAACGCAATTGAACCACCCCAGCGTATGCCACAAAAGCCGTACCAGCGATAATGGGAGCCAGCCCGATCAACGAATCGCGCACAATGTCTGAGCGTTCCGTCTCCACATAACCCATCGTCAAATACCCATCTCCGGTTGCCTGTGGGATAACAGAAAATTTACCCGTACGCACACCCAAAAGCTTCGCCATCAAGAAATGACTTAATTCATGCAGGAATACGCCCGGGAAAAAGATCAATGAAAACAGGGCGATCGTCAAAGGTTTGTTGCGGGTGATCAGAAAAAAGATCAATTGAATCTCACGATGCAAAAGCCGCTGGAGATACACCAGCGGCAGAAGCATGAGAGCGAACCAGAGCAGACCTATGAACTGCACGATCTATTTCACTGCCGCCTTTGCAATGGCAGTAAACTCTTCCCCTTTTAAACTGGCACCACCCACCAAGGCACCGTCTATATCAGCTTGCGAGAAAAATTCAGCGGCGTTAGAAGCGGTCACTGAACCACCGTATAGGATGCGAATCGCTTGAGCCGTTTCTTTGCCGAACATCTCGCTCAACACCTGGCGGATGCCTGCATGCACACCTTGGGCATTCTCCGCGCTGGAAGCTTTGCCTGTACCAATCGCCCAGACCGGCTCATACGCCACCACGATCTTTGATGCGAACTCAGGGGTTGCTCCCTGAAGCCCGGCTCGCGTTTGTGTAGAGACTACATCCGAAGTCTGCCCGGCTTCGTATTGCGCCAAAGTCTCGCCAACACATACAATGGGAGTCAGTCCAGCTTTTTGAGCGGCAAGCATTTTCTTGTTCACGGTTTTATCGGTTTCGCCAAAATAGGTACGGCGTTCCGAATGCCCAAGGATGACATAGCCGCATAACTCCTTCACCATTCCCGGAGCAACCTCGCCAGTGAAGGCACCTTTTTCTTCCCAGTGCATGTTCTGCGCACCCAGCCCGATACTCGTTCCGGCAAGCAGTTCATGGGCGGCGGCTAACGAAACGAAGGGCGGGCAAACCACACGGTCTACACCTTGCAGGTCATTCAAGCTCGCCTTTAACGCAGAGAGCAGGTCGCGCGTCTCTGCAATCGTTTTGTTCATTTTCCAATTTCCAGCAACAAACATGGTTCTCATTGTGAATCCTCATTGAATGGTTTTTAATTGTTCTTCTGCCATGGCACGCAGCCAGGAGGGCAGGTTTGTATCTTTTGTTAATCCTTCAAGAATTAGTGCAGCCTCTTCGGTATTGCCCTTCTTAATGGCGATCTCTGCTTTCAGCAGATACACTTCTGGCAAAAACTCAGCTGAACGTTCAGCCGTGGCGAGAGCCGTTTCTGCTTCAGTAATATTTCCATTGTATAGCAAGTGGCGTCCGCGGACGATGTTCAAAAAATCAAGTTGTATTTTACCAAGTTGATCGAAAGATACGATCAAAGGAAAATCATTGCGCGGTGCGGCTTTATAGGCACTCTCGCGAAATGCATCTTTGATCTCTTCATCCACCACGCCCTGCTGGGCAAGCTGCATGGGCATAATGCGTAAATACATACCAGCGGCAAAATGCCAGGCACTACGACTCTTATAATCTTGGGCGGCTTTCAAATAAAATTCCTGATTTCCCGGACCCGCTAGGTTTGTTGCTTGCCCATATTCTTCGGCGGCGGGCAATTCCATACCGGCATCCCAAAACGCGAGTGAAAGCTGTAAATGTGAGTTTGGATCACCGGGGTTATCACGTACCTGGTCATACGCTGCCTGAATTTCTGGCGTCATTTTATCCGGCGGAATCATCGTCGGGGTGGCGAGGTTTGATGGTGGCTGACCCTGCCCGGGCGGAGGAAGAGGCGTTGCATCTTGAGGCGGAGCATCTACAAAGGGAGTTAATGTCGGTGGGTCAATGAAAGGTGTGAGA
>JAFLCF010000173.1 GCA_017303735.1 Anaerolineae bacterium | reverse complement strand
CGGGGGTGTCAGGATTCAAGGTGACACCGGCAGTGCAGTCGAGGGAATTGATCCTCTCGATGATACGCGGCAGATCGGGGCAGGTCTCTACATGGACGGTGATGTTATTCGCGCCAGCTTCGGCAAACGCTTCGAGGTACTTTTCCGGTTCGGAGATCATCAGGTGCACATCGAGCGGAAGGTTGGCAACGCGCTTCAGCGATCTAACGAACAAGGGTCCGATGGTGATGTCTGGGACGAAATGACCGTCCATAACATCAACATGGATCCAGTCAGCTCCGGCAGATTGGATGGTGGCAACTTCATCGGCAATGCGGGCGAAATCGGAGGCAATGATAGAGGGGGCGAGGAGATAGTGGGTCATAACGGGCTTGTCACTCTGAACACAGCGTTTGTCCCTAGCAAACGGAAGAGTCTGGCACAACGAGGTAGAGATCCTTCGCCGCTACGCGACTCAGGATGACATGATTGAGAAGTTTAACTCGGTGGGAAGTAACTGAACCAAACCATGAGCCAGAAGGGGATGAGACCGCCCCATGCCAATACGGCGAAGAGACCCAACCCCACAGCGACCCAGTCAATATCTTCAGCGGGGGCTGGGGCTTCGTAAACGGGAACAGGTTCCGGCTGGATCGTTTGAGGCGGATATGTCGGCTGGTATACCGGCGCGGGGGGATACTCCGGCTGAGGCGGGCGGGGCTGGCTGGTAGAGGAGATCCGATCCGCAATATCTTGCTTGATGGTGATGACGGGCTGGGAAGGAATAGCTTCTTTGGCAAGCTTGGCGGGTGCAGGCGCTGTGCCGAATTTTTGCAGAACGCGACCGAGCTGATCGGCGGTGCGGTAGCGCATGGCAGGCTCTTTGGAGAGGACTTTCATGACGATCTCTTCAAGAGCGGGTGGAACATCGGGAACGTATTCGCTCAGCGGCAGCGGGCGCGCGGAAATGTGCAAGCGGGCGAGTTCGTCGGCAGAGTGGGCGGTGAAGGGCGGGGTGCCGGTCAGAATTTCGTAGAGGACGACCCCCAGCGAGTAGACGTCGGAAGCGGGGGTGGGACCTTCGCCTGCGGCTTGTTCAGGTGCGAAGTAGAGAGGCGAGCCCCAGACCACGTCGTTGCGTTCGCCGGGTTTGATGGTGGCGAGAGCACGGGCGATGCCGAAGTCGGTGACCTTGAGGCGCATATCTTTTGAGACGAGCATGTTGTGCGGTTTGATGTCGCAATGCACCAACCCGGCGCGATGGGCATACCCCACACCCGCACAGGCTTGGATCATGAGTGGAATGCCCTGTTCGTATGGGAATCGCCCGCGATCACGGACGAGTTGCTTGAGGTCTTTGCCGGGGATGTGCTCCATGACGATGTAGAGCAGTTCGTCGGCGGAACCAAAATCGTGTACGGTGACGATGTTAGGATGCGAGAGGTTGGCGGCAGAACGCGCCTCGAGCCAGAACTGTTTCTGGAAATTCTCGTTGGTGGAGTATTCTCTGCGCAGGACTTTGATGGCGACGGGGCGGTCCAGCACGACATCGCGGGCAAGGTAGACGTTCGCCATGCCGCCAGAGCCCAGTTCTTCCTGCAGTTGATATCGGTCGTTAAGTAATGCGTTTTCGGTCATCGTGGGGGATTATAACATCAGGTGTAATGCGTGCCCCTTGCGCAGCCCGTCAGGGCAGGTGTGCGTGATGCGGTTTGGGATTCATAGTTTACAGCTGTACAACGAGACTTCCCCATCTGGATATTGAACCGTTTTGATGAACCGCCAGCCTAAACGTTCCAAAATGCCTGCCGCGGCAACGGTGGTTGCAGAGACCGTCGTATATCCCTGTTCATGGGCTAATTTCATGCCTGCCCGAACCAATTCTGTGGCAATGCCTTGACCTCGATGGGATTCCACGACGTATAAGCCGCCCAATTCAGGTTGTGGTTCAGACAATATTTCAGTGTCACCTGCCCGCAGGACGATGGTGCCGACAAGCTCATTGGACTCAAAAGCCACAAGCCGAGAGGGGAGGCTGGTGCGAGAAATATCTTCAAGAAAATCCTGCGTCATCTCTTCGTCTGAAAAGTTTGCATAATAATTTGACCACTGGGCACGGAACCATTTTGTCAATGTAGGGATGACATCGAGATGATCGGCAAGAAATTCAACAGTAATCATATGTATTCTCAAGTAGTATCTTTACTGAATAACAAAATACTAATTGCTATTGAATTTAGTTAGGATTTATTTCTGTAAGCACGGCTGGAAATCGTAACAGAATTTTTATCAGGGTCTTTTGCATTTGCAAATGAGTAACCATTTGCCTGGTGTGTGCTGCCAAACTTAAGCCCCTGCGCCGCAGATTCTTTCTTGAATTTTTCAATATCCTCGACGTCGAACATAAGCTTCACCCCAACCTGACCTAATTTTATACTTTTCGCTGCCTGGTGAATCAGAATATTTGCGCCGCCATTCTGAGACTTCAATTCAATCAGTCCTTCGACTACTTCGCCAGTTGAAATGAAGCCAAAGTATTTCTGATAGAAAGTAGCGGTAGCTTGCATATTTTTTGCATAAAGTATGATTGTGCTTAAGGGAGGTGTTTGCATAAGGTTTTTGGTTACCTAGTGGTTTTTCGGCACGCGGACCTTGACGAAGCCGTCCAGCCAGAAAAAGGATTGAGGTTGCTCCACGCCCTCCGGGCAGTCCCCAGCGTCAGGTGCATTATCCCGGTGATCGTGCGGGACGCTTTGTTAGGCGTTTTTTAACTCAAGAGCATTTTGAATTTCAGACTTTGGCACTGTTGTTGGTAAAAAAACAGCTAGGTTTTTTGGCTGTATTTTCTTTGGGCTGCTTCCACTTCTTTGAATGTAGCGGGAAATTCGTTTTTGAAGCTAGATTCAAACAGGTCAATATACTGCTTTAAGAGTTCAGCCTCTATTGTCATGTTGTCCTTGAATAAACCGAAGATGCCGCCACCAAGTTTGATGAAATTTTTTTCTTTAGACAAGAAATAGATCAAAGCGCGAGTACTCATAAAGCCTCTGGCAGGAGAACCAAATGATACAAGAAGACCATTTCTTTCTGACTCGAAGTTGATATAGAAATCTTGTTTTTTCACGACAGCTTCCCAAGCAATAAATTGCTCACTTAATATTTTCCCTGTGTAAAGAGAATAACCTTTATCGAACAAAAAGCCAAAATGTTTCTTGATGCGTTCTGCTATTTCTTCGGGAATTGCTATTGTTTCGCTCATAGTATATTCTCTATTTTATAGACAAGAGGTTGGCACGATCAACGTATTAAGCCAGATTTTTCAAAATGGCAACTACATCACCATATTTTTTTTTATTTGCTGTAATTATTTAAACCCAAAATAGCATCAGTATTATATAAGCTACGATTGGTGAAAATAGAAACAAATATGCCAGTCGCGGCTTTTTTGCTGCGATTAATATTCTTGAAATTATTATAGATACAATCGTCCATAATGCTATAAGCCCAGGTATAGGAGTACCTATAAGCGATATAAGAATAAATGGCGTACTTATGGCTAATATTGCGATGTAACCAATACTGGCAAATAGATGAATAGTTTTAGATATATCGACCCCTTCAGAATTTGAATCTTTTATATCCGTTGGCGCATTTACATTCGTTGAGTCACTTTTATGGATTCCCGTAATTTTATTAATATCAGTATCTGAAAATCCCAAGCTTTTCAGTTCTTTTACAGCGTCAACAAACAAAGAATCTTGATGAGAGATGGTCTTGATTATTTTTACAAACTCAATAATTCCATCATCGAATTGACCATTTTCTACAAAAGTTAGCCCCGCTTTATAAAAAGCTTCAGGCTTTCCTTCAAGTTTGGTGAAGTCGATTTTTTTAGCAAACTTATCTAAAGCGCTTTCAGAGTTCGATAAACTATTCATAACTTTCCTCTTTTTGTATGCTCAATCTTGCAAGACAAACGCCCAACAGTTTGCGTTACCTGCCCTGTTGCGTGGACCTAGCGAAGCCGTCCAGCCAGAAAAAGGCTAAGGCGTAGAAAACTGCTTGAGATGTGCGCACGCCCTCCGGGCAGTCCCCAGCGTCAGGTGCATTATCCCGGTGATCGTGCGGGACGCTTTGTTGGGCGTTCTTCCTATAAAAAACAATATCTATTTAATTAGACAACAAATAAGGAAGAGACATCAAAAGTGTAACAATCAAGACTATTCCTCCAATGACTGCAATAGGTAATATATCAATTTGATTTTCTTTGTTAGTTTTTTTCTCATCTGGAGATTTATTGGATAATTCTTGCGTAATGAGACTTTCAGCCGTTAAGTCTGCTACATCAGGATTTTTGTCGTTCTTAGCAATTGCAAGGGGTGCATTGTTTGTTTTTTCCTGTGGTTCCGAATTAGATTTTCTTGTCCCAAAAGCGCTAACATATAAAGCCAATAGTGCAATTAATGCAAATGGAGCAGCCATGATTAGCAGCACCATTCCAAACATCACTAAATTCCCATTCCTTTCGTAAGCATCTGGAGATGTATCTGAAAAGATATAAAAGCAACCAAAAAGTATAATAAATATTGTTATTATCATTGCACCAGCAGAAATTCCATTATTGCTTTTTGAAGCCACTGGTGTGCTAGGTGCCAGAAAATGATTAATAATTATATCTTTTACAGCTTCAGGGTTCCCTGAAATTGCGCTAATATCGGCATCAGAAAATCCCATACTTACAAGTTCTTTTACAGCATTCACAAACAAAACACCCTCATGAGAGACGGTCTTGATTATTTTTACAAACTCAATAATTCCATCATCGAATTGACCATTTTCTACGAAGGTTAACCCTGCTTTATAATAATCTTCAGGCTTTCCCTCAAGTTTTGCGAAATCGATTTTTTCAGCAAATTTTTTTAAGGCACTTTCAGAGCTCGATAAGCTATTCATAACTCTCCTCTTTCCGTGTACTGCAATTTGCAAGGAAACGCCCAACGGTTTGCGTTACCTGCGCTGGGGCGGGGACGGTGAAGCCGTCCAGCCAGAAAAATGCTGAGGCGTAGAAAAATGTTTGAAAATGCCGCAGAATCCCCAGCGTCAGGTGCATTATCCCGGTGATCGTGCGGGACGCTTTGTTAGGCGTTTTTTGTTATGCCAGACTCGCTGACTGAAAAATGACGACACTACTAACATGACAAAGTTTTACATCCCATATTAGCATACCAGACCAAAGTTTCATAAATGAAAACTACGACTGGTGCAGAAAATAAAACTAGATATGCGATGGTTATTTTTTTCTTGTTGATGAGAATTCTGGAAATAAAAATAGATACAATTACCCACAGCGAATCAATCACATAAGACTTTGCAAATTCTTTGGCGTCAAACACTAATCCACAGAGAACTACTGGAATTAATAGAACTATGACCCCAAAGTAAAGAGTACTCATAGTTTTATGAATATTTCTTGGAGTCTCTTCTTTATTATCGGCGATTATTTTTGCTTTCTCTTCTTCGTCTTTAAGATTCAGGTAACCCATGTTTATTCTCCTTCTCATTATCATTAACAAGACCAAGATTTGTAAGGCAAATGCCTAACGGCATGCGCCATCGTCCCCGTAGGGAATACCCGCCCCGGCACGCGGACATTGGCAAAGCCATCCAGCCAGAAAAATTCTAAGGCGTAGAAACCCCAGCGGAAGATGCACACAACATTGAGCAAATTTTGCAAACTAATTTCTAATTCACATTCTACAGACCCATTACATCTTAAGAATCTCTCTTTTGGGACTGTTACATTAGTAAGGCTGAATTTAAGTGCTTTGAAGAATATTGATTACTTTTTCTATTTAAAATAGAAATTTACTCGGTGATACGTCCCATCGCTTAATTTAAAAACTAATGTGCGACACGTCCCAGCCCAAGCATCTTCAGTCTTCCATTTGTATAAGTACTGGTCAGCATTCGAATCATACATTAAGCTATTCGAGCTAAATGTAAATGTTTGCTCTATAGCATCTTCAGCCGTTGAACCACAAGCAACATGGCTTGAAGTTGGATAGCCGTTGGCGAATATATTCAAACCATGATAACCACCAAGGCTAAATTTTACTATTACACCTTTTCCAGCCTTTACAACATTTAAAATAGGTAGATTATCAACCGGTTGAAAAAAGCCAGTAAAATTAAAAAGGATTGGGGTAGCGGTTGGCGTATCAGTTGCTGTGTAGGATGGGGTGACAGTTGGTATTGAGGTGTCCGTTGCCGTTAAGGACGGTGCGATGGTTAGTGTTGGAGTGTTGGTAGATATAAAGGTTGGTGTAAAGGTATAAGTGGGAGTTGCTGAGGGCAAAGTTGAGATAAGTGAGATGGTTGCTCTAACGCCGGTGCTGTCGGCTCCATAATTCCCATTCTGCCCTACTCCAACGACAAAATCAATCGTATCACCAGCATTTAGATTAAGAGTTGATGAAAACAAATGTTCGCCAGCAGCCATGTATTCATTGATCATCAGATCAAAAATTGATGTTGAATTGTATAGCACATGTGCATCCGTTGTTGTGGCTTGCCCACAGAAGCGAAGACTCTTAAATGCTGAGTCAATCATAAATGTTCCATCGACAGGTGCAGTCCATCGAAGCACGCTAAATTCATTGTTTTGTCCGGGGTGCAAATTCAAATATGTTACAGCTGGATGTAAAATGCAACCATCAACATTGATAATATCCATACCGGAAATGTTCTTATTGACATTTGGGGTTATAAAATTTTCCGGTCGTGTCCAAAGAATGGAAAGCTCCCTGTCGATATCATGCCTTAGTGCCGTGTAAATATCAAAAGCGCCTCCAAGTGTCCATGTATAGCCATACGTCCAACTACTTCCAGAAGGAGGGTTTGATACCGGAGAAAAATCGGCGAAAGCGTCATAAGTTGTAAATGATGGAACATTAGTTGATGTTAAAGTATCCGTTGCTGTAATAGATGGAGATGCATACGTAAGCGACAATTTATAATTTTGAAGGGGTGCATATGGGGCAAGAGCACCAACAGTACGATATCCTGCTTCAGTAATGTAAATATGGCTTGCAGCCCTAAGAGCAGTTACCGACAAGGGTATATTATTAACTCCTGGAACTATAACCTGTGTTGCAATATCAGTTCCATGAGGTTCTGATCCGATATATATGTAAGGCGTACTTAAAGAACTTGTTGGAGAATAATAAAACTCAAGTGTTGCACTGAGTAGATTTTGAGGTATATCAGTCCAGTCAGCTGTAAGTGTTGCTACTGAAATATTCCCGTCGTATGAACCCATCTGAGGGTCATATAAGCAATCTGCTCCCACTACTGTGTACGCACAGGAATTCTGCCAAAAATAATCTTGTGTTGTAGGAGTTCCTGATTCAGGGAAGGGAACATCATAGTGGATAGTAATAGAGCCAAGCTGAACCGGGCAGTAATGGCCTGGGGTTGAGTCCAGTGAGCGTAAAATAATCCCACGATTGTCATGATATAAACTAGTAAGTTCATCGGCAGAAAGTGAAATAGTGCCGCTAAAAATACCTGCCGTACCCATCGGTGTCTCGCTATATCCTGTGTCACTTCCAGCCTGTACCCAACCACTAAAATTGTAATTAATCATGTTAGGGGAAATAGCTCGATATACTCCTACCAAATAATCATCTGATGTTGTGCAACCTCCACTGGCTGAAAAATTTAACGACCCGCCTGTAATCACAGCATCAGCTGGTAGTCCAGATAAATTTACAACACTGATTGTTTTATAAATATCCCCGTTTAAATACGTACCGGCTGCTCCACCTAGGGAAGCGTTATAGGACCCAGAGTAGATTGTACGATATTCAAGAGGTGCAGTATACGAATTTGATACAGCACGAGCTGAAAAGGTGGCATTGAAGAGGAAAATGAACCCAAGCAGAAATGTCCCTAAAATTTTCTTCATTGTTCAAAACTCCTTTTATTAAGTTTTTTAACTAATTGCTTCTTGTTGAGTAAAAACACATGCAATCCATTGTGTTTCCAAACTACCCAACTATGTTTCTAGAGCGCTATTTCCCCCGACTTGGAGTATTTGACAGCTAAATCGCTGTCAAATACCTAATACCTAATAATACACCGCCTTTAATTGCAATGTATAGATTTTACAGAAAAAAACCACATCTGTCACCTGACAATTGTCACAAACAATCCCAGCCATCAGCTATTCCCTATTCCCCATTCCCTATTTCCTACCTCCCCCATCAGCTATAATCCCCGCCATGCGCAAAGGACTTTTACTTTACAACCCTGCCGCCGGGCGCTTCCCGGTGCGGCGCTATGTGCGCGGCATCATCAAGCCGTTGCAAGAGGCGGGCTGGAACATTGATATTGCCGAGACCTTAAGCGGCACCCATGCCGTGCAAACTGCGCATCAAGCCGCACAGGAAAAATACGACGCCGTCTTCGCCATTGGCGGCGATGGAACCGTAGGGCAGGTCGCCAGCGGATTGGTCCACAGCGAAACAGCCTTGGCAGTTCTCCCCGCAGGCACCACCAACGTCTGGGCATTGGAACAAGGGCAAAAGCCATTCAGTTGGTGGAACCCCGGCAACCTGCGCGAAAACGCAAGACTCCTGGCGAACGTCGAACCGCAATATGTGGACGTAGGCGATTGCAACGACCATCCCTTTCTTTTGTGGGCAGGTGTCGGGTTGGACGCGCATACCATCAGCAAGATCGAGCCGCGTCCGCGCATTTTCAAGCACATGTCTGTGCCGCACTTCTTCGTCACCACCGTGTGGGAAGCCACCTTCTGGCAAGGTCTCGACCTGCGTGTGCATGCCGAAGGTAGTTTGGTCGAAGGAAGGATCCTCGTCGCCGTGGCATCCAACATTCGGCATTATGCGGGCGGCATGTCGCTCATCTCACCCAATGCCCTGCTCGACGACGGCGAAATGGAACTCTGGCTGCTCAGCGGAGATAACGTCGCCGATGCCTTCCGGCACTTTTATGAGCTGGTCTCTGGCAAGCATCTCTCTTCAGAATATGCCCGCTGCATTCCCTTCAAAAATGTCACCATCGAATCAGATGCGAACTTCTCCATTCAAGTCGATGGCGACCCCATGCTCGGCGGTCACAAGGCAGAGATCAAGGTCTTGCATCGCGCCCTCAAAGTGCTCATGCCCGAAAACGCTTTATACTTGTTGAAAGACCCCAAAAAATAACATGGACCTACGCCCCTACCTGAATCGATTCACCATCGTCGGCTCACTCATCGTCGCCGCGGTTTTGATCTTGATCACACTCATTATCATCGGCTGGACCTCGCCCCGCTTCTCTCCCGAAGTTGGGTTTGCTCCTGCCGACCTGACCATGATCCCCGCCCCAACCCA
>JAFLCF010000172.1:2194-9473 GCA_017303735.1 Anaerolineae bacterium | reverse complement strand
CCATTGATGAGATGTGGCATTTTTACGGCGGCGACCCGCTGCGCTTGATCTTGTTGTATCCCGATGGGTCGAGCCGGGATGTGATCTTGGGCAATGAGCCGTTGAAGGGTCAGCTCGTGCAATTCGTGATTCCTGCCGGGGTGTGGCAGGCGGGTCATTGCTTGGAGGGCGGACGTTACTCCCTCTTCGGCTGTACACTTGCCCCCGGCTTTACGGGCGATATTTTTACAGGTGGTACACAGTCGGAGTTATTGAAACTGTACCCAAATCGCGAGAAGGATATTTTGAATTTTGGTTTACCGGGCGGAGAGACCTTCATGCCGGATGGATTCGCGAGTTGACAGTTGAGAAAAGTTGAAGGTCAAAATTGAGTTCCAAAATCGAAGGTGAGGTTTGTCACTTTTCTTGTCCATTATTACTTGGGCTTGTATAATGCGGTTATGCAATCTATAAGGTGTTATCCCTGAGGGACTTTACAGCAATTGGCTGTTATGGACCTCATTTTGGGCGTTTATCAGCGCGCTGTAAAAACAGTAGTTAGGCGGTAGGCGCTAATAAAAAAGGAGTTGCTACTATGGCAAAGAGCAAAGGTATTACTCAACACTTTGGTGCAAATTTAGCTGAATTATTAGCAGATAAGATTCTTAATGTTTATAAAGAATTTCCAAAAACAGATTATGTCAATACTATCAAGAAGAGTATTCGCAATCGTGGTTACACACAAAGAATCGAATTGCATGCTGACGAGCTACATAATCATCTACCAAAAGACTATAAAAAATCTTCCAAGATTCTTGTTTCAATATTGGGGGAAGAAAACCAAAATGAAACAGGAATGTTCACTGAATACTATTGGGTTATGCCAATAGGAAAGTATGTTGAGAAATATGGAATTGAGCATTTCGATTTATCAATGCATGCAATCAGTGAAATCACAAAAAGAAATACTGGCGAGTATGCTATTAGACCCTTTATTCGTCTTTATCCAAAAGAATCTTTGAAACAAATCACTGATTGGGCGTATTCTTCAAATTTCCACTTAAGAAGATTGGCTAGTGAAGGGCTACGACCGAAACTTCCATGGTCAACAAAACTTGATACATTTAATGATAATCCGAAGCCCGTGTTTAAAATCTTAGAGATCTTAAAAGAAGATGAAGTAATGTTTGTCAAGAAATCAGTGGGAAATCATCTTACTGATTGGTTAAAAGTTAATAAGACGCCTACAGTGGAATTGATTAAGAAATGGCAAAAATCGGCGAACAAAAACACACAGTGGATCATAAAAAGAGCAACAAGAAAAATTGATATAAATTAATTCATTACACCTAAGAAGCGGATAGTTATATTTGCAAAAAACGCCTAACAAAAAGCCCGCGTGATGAGGGCAGAGGGCTAGCAGCAAATGATATACTTTGCCCAGAAATTATTCCGCCCGAAGGGGTATTCATGTCACCCACCCGCAAAGACCGTAACACACTGACCTTTACCATAGATATCGCCCGCCCCATCGCGGTTGTGTTCGGTCATCTGTCCGTTCCACAGAATTTTATAGGTCTGCAGCCGCTCCTGATCGATATTTCCGAAGTCAACAAAACAACTGAAAATGGGGTCATTGTCCATCGCTATACAACCACAGAAGAATTTCGATTCTTTGGGTTCATCCCCTATCACAACCGCATCCACGTCACAACGCGTCTGACCAATCCCCATACCCGGCTCGACACTCATGTAGAAAGCCCCGGCGGCGTCACTCTAGACGTGGAATATCACCTTTCAGCGAGTACGCTCGGCACACATCTTCAAGAAGTCATTCATATCCAATCCCTGCGAATCACAACGGGATTCGTTCTGCGCGAAGCGACCAAAGCCCAAAACACCCTGCTGGCACGTTTAAAAGAACGTCTCGAATCTCAACCAGCATAGCTGAATTCTTTTGTTAAATGGATTTATGTAAAACCAAGTGGTCTATAAGTGATAGACCACTCACGACAGACCGCAGTCAGTGATCGGCGATCAAAAACGCACATCATAAGGAACCCCATTGGAAACTCTCAATATCATCGCAGAGAAATTCGCCCCGGGCAATAACATCACCGCCGTGGCAGAATTTGGCAACGGAAACATTAACGACACCTACATCGTCACCTGCGCCACACAGGAAAAATTCGTCCTGCAACGCATCAATACTCACGTCTTCAAACAACCGCAACGCATCATGCAAAATATGCGCGCCTTCACAGAGCATGTCCATCGGCGTGTACAAAAAGAAGGTCGAGTGTGGGATTCGCCACGCGTCATCCCAGCACAAGATGGCAATGACTATTTCATCGATTCAGAGAACGGGTTTTGGCGCGCGATCAGCTTTATCGAAAATGCGCGTTCGTTCGACACCATCACCGACTCCGCACACGCCCGCGAAGTTGGTTACGCCCTCGGCACCTTCCAAAGCCTCATCAGCGACCTGCCCATCGATTCACTCGCAGATACGCTTGAAGGCTTCCATATCACGCCACGTTATCTTCAACAATACGATGCAGTCTTCCCTCAACACAAAAGGAGTCTCTCTCCCGAAGTGAAGCATGGCATTCAATTCATCGAAGAGCGGCGCGCCTTTGCCTTCACGCTCGAAAACGCCGGGCTGCCTCTGCGCCCCATTCATGGCGACCCCAAGGTCAATAACGTCATGGTTCACAATGAAACCGGCAAAGCCATCAGCATTGTCGATCTCGATACCGTCAAACCGGGACTGGTCCATTATGATATCGGCGACTGCATCCGCTCGGGGAGCAACCCCTTGGGCGAGGATGCGGAAAACTGGCAGGCGGTTCATTACGACCCCGAAATTGGTTCAGCGCTGCTCGAAGGATACCTCGCCGAAGCTCAAGCCTTCTTAACCCCCGCCGATTATGAACATCTTTACACCTCCATTCGTTTGCTGGCATTCGAACTCGGCTTACGTTTCTTCAGCGATTACCTGGCAGATGATGTTTACTTCAAAGTGAAATACCCCGAACATAACTTACAGCGTGCATTGGTCCAATTCCAGTTGACCCAGTCCATCGAGGCGCATGAAGCGGAGATCCGCAACAGCATCCAGAAAGTTATTAAAGCATAGGGAAGATTCCTTGCAACCCTTCATCCTTATTCCTTTTCCTGCAAATGACCTGCCGGACATAAACATCACAGGCGAAATCGAACGGAGAGAAGATCAATTATCTGTTCGTTATCATGTTAAGGGGAATATCGCTTCCATTAAAATTCCCGAGTCATCCGAAATGCCTATGCGCAAAGACGATCTTTGGAAGATGACCTGTTTTGAGATCTTCATCGCACCCGAAGAACAGACTCAATATTGGGAATTCAATATGTCTCCATCCAGCAATTGGAACGTTTACCATATGGATGCCTATCGCCAGGTCAACATGCGCGAAGAACCTTTGTTCAGGACGTTACCGTTCACCTTCCGTAAAACTGATGATGAATTGAACCTGGATATTTCCATAAATCTGTCATCCATCCTTCCGCTAGATCAAAAAACAAATATCGGAATCACAGCCATCATTCAGACTTTTGACGACCACGAAAGTTATTGGGCGCTTACCCACCCCGGCACACAGGCAGATTTTCATATGCGGGACGGGTTTACGATCCGGTTGTAATATTTTTCAAAGGCAGAGCTCAGGGCATAGGAAACTTCATAGGTTAAGATAAAATCTCCCTCCATGAATAAACTCAATAACATTCAAGCCCTGCGCGGGGTTGCTGTATTGGTGGTCGTTTTTTCTCACCTATTGGTGATCGAAAAAAAATTCGGCGGAGCGAACACCGTCCTGCCAGGCTGGCTGCAATTCGGCATCTTCGGCGTGGACCTCTTCTTCGTCATCAGCGGATTTGTCATGGTGACGGTCACGCGCGGGAAATTTCAGAACGTCCGGCACTCCCTCCTTTTTCTTTACCATCGCATCTCAAGGATCTACCCGCTTTATTGGGTTTATACGACTCTGGCGTTGATCGTCTTTCTCATCCAACCTTCATGGGTCAATAGTTCACAAGGCAACCAAGTGGATATTCTGGCATCGTACTTGCTACTGCCTGATAACTTGCTGCCGCTCGTGCAAGTTGGTTGGACGTTGATCCACGAGGTGTATTTCTATCTGGTGTTCTTCGTCATCCTGTTGCTGGTGCCTGAAAAGCACATGCCGGTTTCAATGCTTGTGTGGGGTTTGGTGATTCTCATCTTTGGCACTTCTACTGGAAGCCCAACCTACAACCTTATATTCCATCCGCTGACCATCGAATTTCTTGCCGGGTGCTTATTGGCTTGGCATTATCACAATTTCACCAGCCGCAAGATCAACGCGAATGGACTGGTTATCATCGCAGGCGTCGGCATGATCGCCGCAATTATCGGGTCTGTCTCTTTCGTCGCGCAGACCGGCTCTGCGCCGGATGGATGGTGGCGGCTCGCCATTTATGGCATCCCTGCTGCAGTCATTGTCGCCAGCATCACTCACGCCGAACGGAATGGAACCACGCTGCCAGATTTCCTGATCCAGTCTGGGAATGCGTCGTATTCGATCTATCTCTCGCACCTGTTCACCATCAACGTCGTCGGAAGGGTCTGGAAATTTTTCAGCACCGATGCGATCTACGATAATTTGATCGTCCTGCCCATCATCTTTCTATTTGCGCTGTTGGTCGGTTTTCTGAGTTACAAACTTGTCGAAATCCCACTATTGTCGTTGAGTCGAAAGATTGCTTGACAATAAAACTACCGTCCTTCGACTTCGTTCGTCGCTACGGCTTTGAGTACTGATACAACAAAATTCCCGCCGCGACGGAAAGATTCAGTGAACTGACACGCCCGTGCATGGGCAGGGAGATGGTCACGTCACAAGCGGCGACCTGTTCAGGGGAGAGTCCCTTCTGCTCATTACCGAGCAGCAAAACCCACGGCGTTTGAGGAACAAGGGTGTGATAATCCACGTCGGCTTTGGCGGAGGTGCCAATGAGTTGATACCCACCCGCTCGCGACCAGCCAAGAAAATCATCGAACGACGTTTGGATGATCGGCTTCCAGAATAGGGTCCCCATGCTGGCGCGGATGACGGTGGGATGATACAACTCCACGCCGCCATCGAGGATGAAGAGCGCGTCTACACCAACCGCATCCATCGTTCGTAGAATGGTGCCGAGGTTGCCGGGGTCTTGCGGCGAGACCAATGCCACGGCGCGGGTTATGGAACTTACATCTTCAAATGTATATTTTTTTTGCTTCACCACGGCAAGGATGCCTTGCGGGTTTTCTTTATCGGCGAGGGATTCGATCACTGAAACAGAAACAGGCTGGAGTTTAAGCTTGAGGCGCTCGGCGCGGGCGAGCAAGTCTTTGGCGAATGCGCTGGTCAAAAGTTCGGGGGCATAGACGATCGAGTCCACATCCCAACCGGCTTCGATGGCTTCACCCATATGCGTAATGCCTTCCACAAGAAATTGACCAAACTCGGTGCGCGTTTTTTTCTGACGCAGGGCGCGGACATGTTTGACGAAGGGATTCGCTGTGCTGGTTAAGATTTCCATGCGCGGAATTGTATCCGAAAATCCTGTAGTATGATTTGATGACCATGAAAACCATTCGCTGGCTGATGCTGGCATTTCTACTTCTTGCGTGTCAGTCGCAAAGCTCGCCGACGGTGACTGCCCCCACTGTCGGTGCAACCCAGACTATGATCCCCGCTCAAGCGTTGACAATCACTTCTGGCGGCACGGTGATCAATATCCAATCGACTGCGAAGACGGTGGGCGAAGCATTGGCTGAGGCGGGTATTCCGTTGATGGGGTTGGATATCAGCTCTCCGGCGGAGAATGAGCCGCTGCCTGCTGATGGGCAGATCAAGGTCACACGGGTGAGCGAATCCATTTTAGTGGACGTTCAATCGATCCCATTTGATACCGAAGAAACTTTGTCAGCAGACGTGGCTTTTGGCTCACAAGAAATCTTGCAGAACGGCGTGAATGGCATCGCCATGATGCGCACGCGCATTCGCTATGAAGACAACGTGGAAGTGAGCCGTGTGCAGGAAGAAAAAACGATCGTGAAAGAGCCTGTGAGTCAGATCGTTGCCAGTGGGTCGAAGATCGTGCTTTCGCCAGCAGGCGGTGAGGCGCCCTACCCTTATTGGTACGCGACTCAAATGTATGCCTCGTGGTATGCGCCTTGCAATTCTGGCACAGGCAGTTGTTCGTATGGAACGGCATCGGGAGAACGCGCGGGCTATGGGATTGTGGCGGTGGATTATTCGATCTATTCGTATCTGGCAGGGATGCGGGTGTACATTCCCGGTTATGGGGTGGCAACCATCGGCGATACGGGTGGCGGACCGATCATTGAAACTGCCTTCGGTGTGGCGCGCACGCAATGGATCGACCTTGGCTACGATGATAATAATATCGGCGCGCTCTCTGGCTGGGTGACCGTTTATTTTCTCGAACCTGCTCCGGCGGAGATTCCGTATTTTTTGAAATAGGTCTCGGTTTGGGACGCTGACAAACGCAGATGAACGCTGATTTTTTTCGAAGATTCTGATAGTTTGTCTTGCTGAGCGATAGCGACACATGCACCGCGGTGCGGATGCAATGCGGTGAGCATCTCTACGACTATCTTAGAGACCCTTCGCCTATCGGCTCAGGGTGACATACTAATTCAGGGTAATTCATTTAAACTGTACTGACATTGATTATTCCCAGATGTAGAACTTCTGCAATCCATCCTTTCTACGGATAAAATAAGCCCTACACTATGACCCGACCTCAACGCATTACCATTGCTTTTCTTTCTTTTATTGCGCTTTCGCTTGCTGTGACTCTCGGCATCTATGCTTACGGTTCTTTGCGAACTCTGGCACAGCAGCCGCTGGGACCTGCTTTGCCGAGCATGCCCACCCAAACCCTGCCGCCCACGTGGACGGTATCTCCGGGCGCTGCAGCAACTCAACCGGTGAATCAGATCGCGCAAGCCACACTTGTGCCCACGAGCACGCCGGGTCCGCTTTGCGGTGGACCGATGCTGATGAACGTGCTGGTCATCGGGGCAGATACGCGCGGCGATAATTACCTTTACGGGTTGGGCGATGCCATCCGACTAGTGCGTGTGGATTTTATGACGCCCAAGGTTAGTGCGCTCGAATTTCCGCGCGATCTATGGGTGGAGATTCCGCACATCTCGGATAACTTGAACGGGCAAGATCACGAAAAACTAAATCAAGCTTATCTTTAC
>JAFLCF010000172.1:0-2184 GCA_017303735.1 Anaerolineae bacterium | reverse complement strand
GCAGCCCGGCTTCAAGTATTGGGACGACCCTTCCGAAGGCTCTGGGTTGACGGCGCTGACGCTCAACAAGAACTTTGGCGCAAGCATCGACCATTACGTCACGGTCAACATGCGTACCTTCGAGCATATCATTGACGCGATGGGCGGCATCGAAGTGGACATTCCCAACGAAGACGTTGCCAAAACTGCCGATCTATCGGTTGGTAAGCATCTGCTGAACGGCGCACAAGCTTTGAAGCTGGCTCGCAACCGTCAGGGCGGTAGTTTCGAGCGGGCTGATAATCAAAACCTTGTGCTGTGCGCTGTGCGGAAAAAACTCGCCAGCCCGCAGATCATTCCGCAAATCCCCGCCATGATCGAGACCTTTCAAGATAACATCCGCACCGATTTCACGCCCGAGCAGCTTGCGCAATTGGCGTGTCTCGCCACGCGCATGCCGCCTGAAAATATCACGCTTGCCAGTTTCCCCGGCGATCTCTTCAAACAAACGCGAGTCTTCGACCCGGTCTTCGACAAACGCATTGCCATCCTCGAAGCGGACTTCGCCATCTTGAGCGACTTCGTTTCGCGCTTCCAGTTGGGCACTTGGCCCCTCCCCGCCGCCGCATCCACATCCTCCTCTGTCATCGACGAAGAAGACGCTCCATCCATTTGCCAATGAAAACATCTTCCATTCCCCCACTCAATGCCGCTGCTGTGCTCAAGCGCTACAATTTGCGCGCCGATAAAAGCCTCGGGCAAAATTTTTTGCAAGACCATTTCGCGCTCGAGAAGATCGCCCAAAGCGCAGAGATCCAAGCGGATGACTGTGTCTTGGAAATTGGTCCTGGCTTGGGCAGCCTGACACGTTATTTAGCTGTCTCTGCCCGAGAAGTGACAGCGGTCGAACTGGACCCGGACCTGCTCGCTCCACTCAAGGCTGTCCTTACGCCGCATCCGAACGTGCGCATCGTTCAGGGTGATATCTTAGAGTTGAAGATCTCAGACCTGGTGGAGCAAAGCGGGTACATCGTTGCGGCGAACATTCCTTATAACATCACATCCGCCATCATCCGTCACCTGCTCGAAAGCGACCCGAAGCCGCGCCGCATTGTGTTGACCATCCAAAAGGAAGTGGCTGAGCGCATCTGCGCCGCGCCGGGCGATCTAAGTCTGCTGGCGTTGAGCGTGCAGGTGTATGGCAAGCCGCGCATCGAAGCCAAGATCCCCGCCGGAGCTTTTCACCCCGTCCCTAATGTTGATTCAGCCATCCTGCGCATCGACATCTACGATGAACCCTTGATCGCCCATGATATGCTGCCCCTATTCTTTAAATTAACCAAAGCAGGCTTCAGCCAAAAGCGGAAGATGCTGCGAAACTCGCTCGCCTCGGGGTTGCAGATCAAACCGCCAAACGCCGAAGCGCTCTTAACCCAGGCTGGCATCGACCCGATGCGCCGTGCTGAGACACTCACCATCGAAGAGTGGAAAAGGTTATGCGAAACGACCGGGTCGGTTGTATAATTAACGCATCCGTACAAAGTATGTTAAGCCGAACTATTCGGCATAACACCCCGCAGGGGGACAAAAAGCCGAATGGTTCCGTTAAAGCGTAGTTAGACCCCTTCGTGCAAAATAAAGGTTCAAAATGCCAAAACGAATTCCCATGATTAGCGGCGATGAAGTGGACGCACTTACCAGATGGAGAAAATATCTGAAATGGCAGTCTGGTGAAAGAAAGCGCGTCAAGCAAAAATATAATCGTCGAGAGCGTAAAAGTGTAAAATTGAAATTGCGGAAGTCAGACGCGCAGCAGGATTGACGATGAATAAAAGCCAGATTGAAACAATGCCCGCAGGTAAAGAGATTGACGGACTTGTTGCAGAAATAGTATTTGGAGAAAGCAAGCCTATTTATGCTCATGTTCACGATAATGTTTTTTCAACACAGTGGTCGAATGACAAAAACTGGCATTGTACGCCAGATTATTTTAGTGGCGATGTTTGCGAATGGACGCCAAAAGAGTTTAGCAAGAGCATTTCCGCCACGCAGGAAGTTATAAATGCAATGGCAAAAGAACCGTTTGCCTGGCACATTGAATCCATAAATACAAAAACAGGCGTAAAGTGGTGGGCATGTCTTTGGGGTGATATGCCTGATGGGAGTATTGCTGAATATAGTGCAGAAGCAGATACAATCTCACTT
>JAFLCF010000171.1 GCA_017303735.1 Anaerolineae bacterium | reverse complement strand
GACGTTTCGCTCCGTTCGGTTTTTTCTTCTTTGGAATTTTTTCGTTATTCTTCGGCGGCATGGCTGCCATTTTATATTGGGCATTCACCGAATACTCCGGCATTCGCAACATCTGGTTGTTGATCTGCGCCGCACCGGTAGCAGTATTCGTCCTGGCGGTCTTCACCATGTTCACCATGTACATGCGTTTTGGAAAACCGCTTGGCGACATTTTTAACGCGATCGATTCAGTTGCTGAGGGTAATCTCTCGGTGCGAGTGAAAGAAAATAAATCCGACATGTTCAGTGAGTTGATCAAACGCTTCAACAAAATGGTAGATGAGCTCGAACGTGCCGACAAGCAACGCCGCAACCTCACAGCGGATATTGCTCACGAACTGCGCACTCCCCTACACATCATTCAAGGCAATCTCGAAGGTGTGATCGATGGCGTGTATCAGCCTAGCCCAGAGCACATCAACAACACATTGGATGAGACCAAACTCCTTGCCCGTTTGGTCGATGATCTACAAACGCTCTCGCTCGCCGAAACGGGACAACTTCCGCTTCACCCTACCCGCTTCCTGCTTGCTGACCTGATGCAGGACCTCACTTCGAGTTTTTCCGCTCAAGCCAAAACGCAGGGCATTGCACTGTCGTCTGAAATGGACGACTCTGCACAAGAGCTCAACGCCGATTATGACCGGCTCAACCAGGTGCTCTCCAACCTGATCTCCAATGCACTGCGCCACACACCGTCGGGTGGGAAAATTTCTCTCGAGGCTGAATCAATTTCCGGCGCAGAAAGAAGCGTGCGGATCAGGGTCAAGGATTCGGGCGTAGGAATCGCTCCCGAAGACTTGCCATTTATTTTCGATAGATTTTGGCGCGGCGATAAATCGCGCACAAATCGCAGCAACAGCGGACTGGGGTTGGCGATCTCGAAACAATTGATCCTGGCACACAAGGGCACCATTGAAGTGGAAAGCGAAGTTGGCAAAGGAACGATGTTTGTGATCGAGCTACCATAATTTTGCTCATGCCGCCGTCCCCGGCGGCATAAGCATTCATACGGTAGAATTGCCGCCAATGGAAGTTTCAGAGAAACTACAAGGCATTCTTGCCACCCTGCCCACCAAACCGGGCTGTTATCTATATCGCAATGCCGAAGGGACGATCATCTACGTCGGTAAAGCGATCAATTTAAAGAACCGCGTGCGGAGCTATTTCCACGCGGATTCAAGCCACGATAACAAGACCCGCCGCTTGGTGCGCGACATCGCTGATATTGAATGGATCGTAGTGGGGTCTGAACTTGAGGCGCTCATCCTTGAGATGAACCTTATCAAGAAGCACCGCCCAAAATACAACATCCGTTTAAAGGATGATAAGCGTTATCCGTACATCAAGATTCATTGGAACGAACCTTTTCCCAAAGTCACCGTCACCCGCCAAATGGAAGAAGATGGCTCGCGCTATTTTGGTCCGTACACGTCGGCATGGGCGGTGTATCAGACCTTGGAAGTGCTACGCAAGATTTTCCCGTACCTTACTTGTGACCGCGAGATCACTGGCAATGATCCGCGCGCATGTTTGTATTACGACATCAAGCTATGTACGGGTCCGTGCATTGGAGCGATCTCCAAAGACGGTTACAGACAGATGATCGCAGACTTGATGGAGTTTCTAAGTGGGCATAGCGAACCGATCATCCATCGGGTAGAACTCGAGATGCAAAAAGCATCTGATGAAATGCGTTTTGAAAAGGCAGCCGCACTGCGTGACCAACTCAAGGCGATGCAATCGATCGTTGAACGGCAGAAGATCGTCTTCGGCACCGATTACGCGGATTCAGATGTGATCGCGATGGCGCGTGAAGATGGTGAAGCCTGTGTGCAGATATTCTTTATCCGTGGCGGCAAGTTGATCGGACGTGAGTACTTCATCCTTGAAGGGACAGAAGATACCACCGACAATCAGGTGATGGAAGAATTCGTCAAGCAATTCTATACCGAAGCGGCGAACATCCCCGAACAGGTGATGTTGCCGCAGGAAATCGAAGAGCGTATCATCATTGCGCAATGGTTACGGTCGAAGCGCGGTGGTGAAAAGGTGGAACTTTTGGTTCCCAAAGAAGGTCAACCCAGAGACTTGGTGCAGATGGCAACCGAGAACGCCACTGAGACCCTGACCTCATTACGGGCGCAATGGCAAGCCGATGCTCACCGACAGGAACAATCACTGGCTGACCTGCAAAATTATTTGAATTTATCGGCGCCGCCCAACCGCATAGAGTGTTACGATGTAAGTCACACGCAGGGCATCGCCACGGTTGGCGCAATGGTGGTCTTTGAGCAGGGCGTGCCTTCGAAGGGACTGTATCGCAAGTTCAATATTGAATCCACGAGCATTGGCGCACCTGATGACTTTGCCTCAATGGAAGAGATGCTCACCCGCCGTTTTCGGCGTTGGAAAGGCTCACAGGACGCCTCTGGCGAGAATCTAGCAGTCGGCGCGAAGAAAGATGCGTCGTTTTCCTTCCTGCCAGATCTCATCATCATTGACGGTGGTAAAGGTCAACTGGGCAGGGTCGTCAAAGTAATGGAAGAGTTTGGTCTGATGGGTGTGGTGCCGGTGGTGGGACTCGCCAAGCAGGAGGAGGAAATCTTCTTCCCGCACAAAAGTGAGCCGCTGCTGCTCCCCCGCCATTCACAGGGACTGTACCTCGTGCAGCGCATCCGCGATGAGGCGCACCGTTTTGGTATCACCGCGCATCGCAAAAAACGGACGAAGTTGGGGCTTGCCTCTCAGTTGGATGCCATCCCGGGGATTGGTCCCACCCGCAGAAAGGCGCTCTTGAAACATTTTGGTTCCATAGATAATATTAAGCAAGCCAGCATTGAAGATATCATGAAGGTCAAAGGCATGAACGAGACCGCCGCAAAACAGGTAAAGGCGAATTTGGAATGAACAAAGAAGTATGGATCGTAGACGATGACGATGAAATGGCTCGCGCTGTTGCGTTGATGTTGAAATTGCTGGATTATGAAACCAAGCATTTCAACCATCCGCGCCCGGCGGCGCAGGCGCTGCTGACGGGTAAACGTCCAGACATGATGGTGCTGGACATCAACATGCCCGAAGTGACCGGCTTGGATATGCTCGAATTCCTGCGCCGCAGACCGGAGTGGAAGAACTTGCCGGTCATCATGCTTTCTTCCGAAGCCGCCGATGTGATGGTGGATAAAGCCATGAAACTCGGCGCAGACGGTTACGTGATGAAACCTGTTACAATCGAGGAACTTGAAAAGGCAATGGCTCAAGCCTTTTATAAACATATATCAAAGTGAGAAATTGAAATGGCTGGAAAAACCCCTAAAAAACAAAATAAGCTGGAAGAATCCGTTGCAAAACGGCAGAAACTGGCTCAGATCCTGTTCGCTGCTTTTGCCATTGTGTTAATTATTTCAATGGTGCTCTCCGCTGTAGCCACCTACTAGCGTAGTTTTTCGTTTGTCTCCATGCGCGGCGCCTGTTCTGGTGCCGCGCTTTCTTGTGCAAATTTTTAGAAAACCGACCATGGACGATAGACGATGGACCGTGGTCAATGGTCTATCGTCCATCGTCATTTTTTGAGGAACCCATGCTCGATAAATTACAAGCCATTGAAGATAAATTCGAACAGCTCGGCAGTGAACTGCTCGAGATCGGTATCGACTATAAACGCGCAGCAGAGATCAGCAAAGAGCGCACCAATCTGGAACCGCTGATCGAAAAGGCGAAGGAATACCGTCAGGCAATGAAAAGCCTGGAAGAAGCCAAAACCATCATCGTCACAGAAAATGATGCGGAGCTGGTCGCGCTCGCTAAAGCGGACGTGGATGACCTAACCCCGAAGATCGAGGTCCTCGAAAAAGAGATCAAAACCCTTCTCGTGCCCAAAGACCCGCGAGACGATAAGAACGTCATCGTCGAAATCCGTGCAGGCGCAGGCGGTGATGAAGCCGCCATCTTCGCAGCGGACCTCTTCCGCATGTATACCCGGTTTTCAGATGCACAAAAATGGAGGACCGAGATGATGTCTGAAAACGCCATTGGTGTAGGCGGCTACAAAGAAGTCATCTTTGAAGTGAAGGGTAAAGGCGCGTATTCAAAGTTGAAATATGAATCAGGCGTACATCGCGTGCAACGTGTGCCTGCCACCGAATCTCAAGGGCGCATCCACACCTCCACGGCGACGGTTGTGGTGATGGCAGAAGTGGATGATGTGGAAGTGGACATTCCCGAAAGCGACATTGAGATCGAGGTCTATCGCTCTTCGGGTGCGGGTGGGCAAAACGTGCAAAAGAACTCAACCGCTGTGCGCCTGTATCACAAACCCACCGGCATGATCGTCACCTGTCAGGATGAACGCTCACAGTTGCAGAATAAGCTACGCGCCCTCTCCATTTTGCGTGCGCGTTTGTACGAGATCGAAGAACAGAAACGCCGCGCCGAACTCGAAGCGGATCGTCGCTCGCAAGTCGGCTCGGGTGACCGCTCCGAAAAGATCCGCACCTACAATTATCCGCAAAGCCGCGTCACCGATCATCGCATCGGTTTCTCCAGTTACAATCTGCCCGCCGTGATGGACGGTGACATTGACCCGTTCATCGACGAGCTCTCCACTCGCGATGAAGCTGGCAAACTTGCCGCAACCGGCGTTGAAGACGACGAATAAACAAACGCAACAGGCTGGAAATTCCAGCCTGTTTTCAATTATGCCCATTACGGGATTACAATTTATTGCCATGAAGAAATTCCAACACCCCTTATATATCCTCAGTATTGTCCTAGTCCTCATCATCGCTGGGATGACTCGTGCCCGCGCCGTTCAACATCTCAACATTGACTTTGACGAAGACGACTATACTCGCGCCGCTCAGGAATACGCGCATCTCATCCGCACCTCGAACTGGTCCGGCTTTCTGGAAACGAACTATCGCCCCGAGCATCCCCCACTGGCAAAGATCGTCATGGGGGTAAGCCTGCTCACGGCACCAGAAAAGGACCTGATCGCAGACCGTCCTACTTCCTCTGAACCTAATCGATATTTGCCGCGCGTCCTGCTCAAACCCGAGCGGACGGTCAACGCCGTCTTTGGCTGGTTGACCGTGGCATTGCTGGCATTTGTCAACCCGTTGGCTGGGCTTGCCCTTGCCACACACAGCATGACGATCAAGTACAACTCGCAAGCCATGCTCGAAGCCCTGCCCGCCTTGACCAGCTTCTGCATGGCATGGGCATACTTGCAATTCAAGAAGAATCGCAAAACAAGCTGGCTCCTCACCTCGGCTGTCTTTCTTGGGCTTACTGCCGCTTCAAAATATCTCTACTGCGTCATCGCCCTCGCCATCCTTGCAGATTGGTTTCTCACATCAAAAGAACAAGATGAGGTCAAGTCATTCTTCAAGCAAGCCTTCATCTGGGGCGTGTTGGGCATTCTCATCTTTTTCGTGGCGAATCCATTCCTCTGGGCAAACCCAATTCAAAAGTTGAGTGAATCGGTTTTGTATCATGCCGAATACTCCTCAGGCGCTGAAGAAGTCGAACGTTATGGTTTTCCTGTATGGCAGCCCTTCCAATGGCTGGTCACCAGCGCCGCAGATTGGGAACCAGATGCCTTTTTCCTGGGTCCAGATTTCCTGATCATGCTACTTGCCACCTTTGGGCTTGCCCGCTTATGGAAGAAAGAACGCCTGTATGTTTTATGGCTTGGTTTTGCCATGGCTTTCCTGTTGTTCTGGTCTACCAAGTGGCCCCAATATATTTTGATATTGACCGTGCCGCTTTCGCTCGCCGCTGCAGAAGGGCTTACGCAACTTTGGCAAAATTCCGTCGAAGCGTTCAGAGCGAAAAAAACTGTTTACAACAAAAAAGAATCCCGCCAAGCCATTCCCTGGCTTGTGCCAGGGCTGATCGCTTTTACGATATTAACCCTGCTGCCTTTTTTCTTTCAACTTGGCGTCTCTATCACCGATTTCAATAGCTCGTCTATTCGAGATGGATTTCAAGGCGGCATCTGGCGCGAAGTGAGCGGCGGGCTTACGGGGCAGATCGAACCAAGCAACTCTGAATTTCCATTCCGCTCCAAAGAAGTTCAATACACAGGCTTTTCGGGCTATCTGCCGATCTTTCAATTCATCACCGGCGATGGAATCCTAGTCTTCAACATTTTATGGATGGTCGCTTCTACAAGTTTACAAGTGATTCTTGGATTGGGTCTTGCCATCTTACTCAACCAACGTGGAGTTAAATTAAGTAAGTTTTGGCAGGCATTGTTCATCCTGCCTTGGGCGATTCCCGAATTTATTGGCGCTTTACTTTGGCTCAACATCTTTGTGCCAGATATAGGTTGGCTTAGCCTTGCTTCACAAAAATATGGGGATGCATTCTTATTCAAATCGCTGGTCGGTTGGGAAAATTCGACAAGTATGTGGTTTCTAATATTTCTCATTCCCGCCTTGTGGTATGGCTTTCCATTAATTATGCTGGCTTCTAATGCCGGTCTGAAAGCGGTTCCCAAAGAAGTCCTCGAAGCCGCCGCCTTAGACGGAGCAGATAGTCTTCAAATGTTCCGCCACATGACCCTTCCGCTCTTAATGCCGATCTTGCTTCCCGCCATCATTATTCGCGGAATTTACGCCTTCAATCAGTTTTATCTTTTTCAAGCATTCTTTGCCGCACGCAGTACCCTTGCCACCGTCTCGTATAACCTCTTCAACCCTAATAGCGGATTTGGAGGCTTACCCGGCGGTCAATTCGCAACGTCTGCCATCATCAACATCTTCACAGTTTTGATCTTGATCGTCTTGGTCAGCACGTTTAACCGCCGCACGCAAACTCGTGAGGAATTCATCAATGCGTAAAATATCCCTTCCCCGTCAGATCGCCACCCAGTTTATCTTTTTGCTGGTCGGGCTTTTCATCCTCATCCCGGTATGGAGTACCTTCCGCCTCGCCTTCGATGGCTCCCTACGCGGACGTCCCACCGAGTTCACTTGGCTGCCGAAAGAATTCTCCACTGAAGCCTTCCTCACCGTCCTAGACCGTCCCTATCAATCGGTGGAGTTCAGCATCCTCTTACGCAACAGCATGATCGTCTCCATTGGCGCGGCAGTTCTTGCTGTCATCTTGGGGCTTACCCTTGCCTATGGGTTTGCGCGTTTTCGATTTCCTGCTAAACAAACCGGCTTATTCGTTTTACTTTTAGCCGCCTTACTACCCCCAATCGCATTTGCCACTCCTTTATATATCATCTTAAGCCTGCTAAAGATTCGCACTACCTTAATTGGCTTGGTCATCGTTTATGCGGCATTTGCCATGCCCTTTGCCATTTGGAATATGCGTGCCGCGTTTGCAGCCATTCCAAAAGAAGTGGAAGAAGCCGCCTATATCGACGGTGCCAGTCACTTCCAAACTTTTCTCAATATCAGCCTGCCGATCTCGCTGCCATCCATCTCCGTCACCGCTATGATCGCCTTCCTCATGGGCTATACCGAGTTTGCGATTGGCTGGCTCTTCGTAGATAAAGCCGATAACGTCACTCTCTCCATGGCAGTTTATGCCCTCGTCAACGGACAGTTCTCCGGCGCACAACCCTGGAGCTACCTCGGCTCACTTGCCATCATCATGTCCATTCCAGTCATGGTCATCTTCATTCTCTTCCAACAAACCCTCATGGAACGGCTGCTCTTCCAAGAACCTTCATGACTCTCAACGAATATCTAATTCAAGCTATCGCCAATTTACCAGACCCTTTAACTGAACTGGATGCGCAGATCCTGCTCGCGCATGTGGTCGGACATCCACGCACCTGGCTGCTCGCTCATTTGGATGCGCCTCTGACTCCGCCGCAGATTGAGTCAGCGAACCAAGCATTTACTAGGCTGGAAGCGGGTGAACCGCTGCCTTACATCCTCGGGCATTGGGAATTCTTCGGCATGGAGTTCAACATCACACCCGATGTGCTCATTCCGAGACCAGAAACAGAAATGATGGTAGAGAAAGCCATTAAGTGGCTATCAGCTTCGAGCGAGAGGAGAACCGTTGCAGATATTGGCACCGGCTCCGGCATCATTGCCACTTCCATTGCCATGCATGTGCCCAGTGCGCGCATCCTTGCCACTGATATTTCACTTGCAGCATTAAAGGTCGCAAAACATAACGCAGAAAAATTTCATGTGCATCATCGCATCGACTTTTTGGAATGTGATATTTTGCCGCAGCACATTGACCCGTTGCCCACCGAAAGTCACTTCGACCTGATCTGCGCCAACCTGCCCTACATCCCCACCGCAACGATGAAATCGCTCCCCATTTATGGACGTGAACCCACCCTTGCATTAGACGGCGGCACAGACGGGCTGGATATTTATCGCCGCCTGCTCGATATTGCTCCCGCCTGGCTTGCCCCGCATGGCATGATCTTGCTTGAGATCGAAGCGACCCAGGGTATGCCAGCCTTGAACCTCGCCTACGACAAATTTTCAGAAGCCTCGATATCATTGCATCAAGATTATGCAAAGCGCGACCGCCTGCTTGAGATCCACTTCGGTTCGCATGCCGAATAATTCGTAACCGTTATAATATTCGCAGTAATGCAGACCAAACGAGAACCTTTCACCTGGCAGGGACTTTTCCGCTTGCTCTCCAGAGTGGAAAGCCCCAACCCCGACATTCAACGCAAAGGGCAGTTACTTGCTCTTTTCATTGGGTTATGCTGGGTGTTGCTTGTTTATTCCGCGATCAATACTGCCATTATCTATATATTTGCGCCCAGCCAGGAATATCTTTTATATCTCGTTCAAAATTTTTTGGCATTTATCCCGTTGCATATTTTTTGGCATTTGAATAGAAAAGGACAGGTCTTTCTCGCCGCCAATATTTCCATAAGTTTCATCATCCTTGCCGGGACGGTAGTGAGCGATGTGAAATATATGGAATATCTCATGGTGGTCTTCGCGTTACCAGTTGGGATTTCCAGCTTCATCATCCGCCCATCCAGTTCATTTGGGTTCGCCGCATTAACGGCAGTATGTTATACCGCCAACAGCCTGCTAAGCAGCTTTGCTTGGGAATATAACCTGACCGCCATCCTTGCGCTTTTTGCACTTGCCTTAATGACCTGGGCTGCCGCCAGCCTGCTTGATAATACTTTGGCACATAATGAAAAACTGGTTCGTGACTTGCAAGGCTCCAACAGCGAGATCCAGTCTGCCTATGAAACCACACTCGAAGGCTGGTCACGCGCCCTCGAGATCCGTGATCGTGAAACACAAGGGCATACCAAACGAGTCACGGACCTGACCCTACGCATTGCAAAGCGGATGGGATTCGATGAAGAGCAATTAACCCATATTCATCGCGGCGTACTCTTGCATGACATTGGCAAACTCGGCATCCCCGATGAAATTTTGCATAAGGCAGGTGCGCTCACCGAAAAAGAATGGGGTATTATGCGCCTGCATCCACAGATCGCATACA
>JAFLCF010000170.1 GCA_017303735.1 Anaerolineae bacterium | reverse complement strand
AGAGAGGCGAGGTCGCATCCTGCAATGGTAAGGCGGTCGTTTTCGATTTTTGTTGAAGTGGGGAAGAGGTCAAGTCGTTTCATAGTCACTGGCGAGTTTGATGCGGTTCCTGCCTTGTTGTTTTGCGCGCATGGCAGCATGGTCTGCGGCGATGAGCAGTTCAGATGGGAGCGTAGCATCTTGCGGGAAGGTGGCAATGCCCAGGCTGAGGGTATGACCTGAGAGCCCGACTCCATCCTGGATCGGTTCGACCGCGCCTTCTCTGGCACCTTCGCAAAGGCGTTGTGCGAATAGCAGCGCGTTTTGGGGTGAGCAGTCTGAGAGGATGATGGCGAATTCATCGCCGCCATAGCGTGCGGCAATATCGTATTTTCGAAGAGTGCGTTTGATGATGTCTGCAATGGCTTTCAAACGCGCGTCTCCGGCAGGGTGCCCCCACTTATCGTTGTATTCTTTAAAGTAATCGATATCGAAAATGATAAGCGAGAGCGGTGTGTTATTTCGTCCGGCACGCTCAAATTCGGCTTGAAGCGCCTGTTCGAAAACATGCCGGTTGGAGAGCCCGGTGACGGCATCGGTGGTAGCCATTTGTTTAAGCTCGGAGTGTAGGCGGGCATTATCCAGGGCTAGTGCAATGGGACCTGCGATGGTGGTTAATAGGCTCATATCAGAGCGGGTCAATTGGTTTTGCTTGTCTGATTCGACATTTAAGATGCCAAGGACAATATCTTCTTTAAGGAGGGGAATGCAGATCTCGCTTTTGAGGTGCTGATCAGCCTGGAGGAATATATCGTCTTTTGAGGTATCTTCGATGAATTGCGCCATTCGTGTGCGGACTGTTTTTCCGGCGACGCCCTGGCTGATATGTATTTTGTTTAATACCATTTCTTCTTTATATCCTACCTGGGCGGTTAGTTGCAGATAGTCTTCTTTGAGAACATAAATACTGACATGGGTATATTGAAAGGCTTCTTTTAAATTTTGAACCACGGTCTGGCTGATGGTTGCTATATCCAACGAACTGACAATGAGTTTTGAAATATTTTGTATGGTGGTTAAGGTGAGCAAGTCGTTCTGCGTTCGGGCATAGAGCGAGGCTCGCACAAGTGACTCAGATACCTGAGTTGCCAAGGTTTCCAGAGTGGCAACATCCAGATCGTCGAAGGCATTTAATTCATAACTTTCAATATACAAGGTGCCATAAACCGCCCCGCTCTTGAAGATCGGCGTACAAATAGCGGACCCCGACCTTTTGCTGGTTGAATAATAGTGGATATCTTGCGATACATTTCCAGCCACATAGGTCTTTTTCAGGCTGGCTGTGTAGCCGATGATGCCCGAGCCATATTCCTGTTTATAACCGGGTTGGTAGCCAAAATCTTCGGTTGCAGAAATGGTAACGATCTCCAGCATGTTCTCTGCAGTCAAAAGGGAAATTGCCGCCATCGGGTACCCGAATTGATGAATGATCTCATCCACGGTGCGTTTGAGAATATCATTTTCATCGAAACTACCCGCAATATGCCGCCCCGTTTCTTCAAGCAGGGACAATTGCTTTGAGCGCCGTTTTTCCGCTTTTAACAGGTGTTGTTCTGTTGTTACGTCGCGAATGATGATCACGCGACCGATGAAGCTTTCTCCAGTAGGCAAGATGGGCATTACCTGCACTTTATACGTCCCGACTTCATTGCCTGTGTTTATTTCCAAATGTATGCTTTTGTCGGGCGAATCCCAGATCTCTTTGATGCGCTCCGCTTCCGGCAGAATGGAAAACACCAACGTTCCCTCCCTGATTCCGTCCAACTTCAACAAATCCTTTGCTGCCTGGTTTACATCGGTAACCTTATTCGCAAGGTTAACGACCAGGATGGCATCTTGCAGATTTTCCATGACCAGTGAAGCTGCCAGCGGAAAAAGGTTGGCGACCCCAAATCGAAAATACCCAAAAGCAATCAGTGGTGCGGATACTGCGAATGATAATGGGGTGGGGTCGAGATGTAGATCGTTTTCCCAAAAAAGAAAGCCCACATTGATGGCAAGAGTGAGGAATGCCCCTGCCAATATGATCCCTGTTTTGACCCGAAGTGTATGGGCGCTTCGATAGTATGAGAGGACGTAGATAAAAAATCCAGTGACGATCAATCCGTAGGCGATAAACGTGGAAACCCAGAACCCGGGTCCGTATTCAAGAGCGAGCGGAGCGATAGTCCCGTGAGCTAATGAATGCGATACCCAGATCAATTTATGGGATTCATTGGTAAAGCCAAATAGAAAAGCGACCATTCCGGGAATTGCGAGCAGAAAAACTCGCCCGCTCTTTGCCCACCAACTTCCCAGACCGGTATATCTCAGTGCGAACCCAAGCCATAAAGGTGGTGACATGGTCATCCCAAAGAACACCAGCTTTCGGGCAAAAACTTTTACAGATAGGGAGGGATGGAGAATCTCAAGCAGGTAAAACCCTGCCCATATCCCCATCGACAGCATCAGAAAGCCTAACGTCCGCGCTCCCGGTACCTGCCATTGGATGAAAGCGCGAATGCCAATCCCCGTAACAATAATGACCAGGATGGATAAGCAGATCAGGTATATAGATAAGCTGGTTTCCATTTGTAAGGTTTATTGATCGAAGAAAAGGGTCCACCAGATCTCCCAGTTTTGCATCGGCGTTGGGGCAGGGATAGGAGTATTAACGATAACAGGAGCACTCCCCGGTTGTTCAACTGGGATGACGGGTTGGTCGCCTTCCTGCAAGTAGTGCCCGTCTGTGCGTGCCCATTCTTCCACAGCCTCTGTCGAACCCGCGTATGCCACCTGTGTTTGCAGGGCGACCTGTGTTTGAACGGCTTGTGTGGCAAGTGCCCGCATTTCATTGCGTTGCTCATCGAGGCGGTTTAATTCTTCGAGGCGAGAATTGAATTCGATCACAAAAAGGACAAGGATAAATATGCCAGCAAAGACAGCCACCCGCCTGAACTTGATGGGAAATTGGTTCATGCCAATATCTTAACCGTATTCATCTGCATTGGCAAATCCCCCAATGGGTTTGTAAGCTGATATTAAACTATGGAGGTTAAGAGATTTTCATGGCTGTAAATGCCTAAGAGGCCTTTTTGCCACAGAGTTCACAGAGATTATGAGCAAAACTTGGCGGTCTTTGGGCATAGACTACAAACTGTGGGAGTGGCGATTGTTGTGTGTGAAGCCACAGAGGTCACAGAGATTTTGAGTTTTTCTCCTCTATGAACTCAGTGTCCTCTGTGGCAAAAAGGTTTTTACACACTGGTTTCGCCACTCCCCAAACTGTTTTTTCCATATGTTTCGCGATACCTTGTGGTAAAATCCTGACCCGCAAGTCGTTGTACCCTTCGACTTGACATCCATTTTGCCAGAAAGGGCTTAAATCATGAAAGTATTGCTTATCAAGGACGTGTACAAACTCGGACGCGCCGGAGACATCAAGAAGGTTGCCGACGGCTACGGACGCAACTTCCTCCTCCCGCAGGGCTTTGCTGTCCTCGCCACCGAAGGCGCGCTCAAACAGGTTCAAAAGATCAAGTCACAAGCCGAAGTTCGCCGAACCACCCAGAACAACGAACTCAAGGGTGTTGCTGACCTCATCAAAGATGTGACCCTGATTTTCCCCGCCAAAGCTGGTGATACCGGCAAACTCTACGGCTCCATTACCACCGGCGATATCGCTGCCGCACTGACCGAAAAGATCCGCTTCGAGGTCAAGCGCCAGCAGGTGGATACCCAGCCCATTCGCTCGCTCGGCGAATTCACCGCCCACGTGCGCCTCACCATGGACTTGGTCCCCGAACTCAAGGTCATCGTCCACCGTGAAGGTGAAAGCGCTGATACGGCAGCGGGTCAACAAGAAGAAGCTGAGAAACCCGCCAAGCCTGCAAAGACAGAAGAACCTGTCGCAGAAGCAAACGCAGAATAGGGAATAAGGACATCACATCACCGGCGAAAGTCGGTGATGTTTGTAATACAATACCCCCATGCCTGAAACCATTGGTCAGCGCTTGAAGCGCGAGCGCGAGGCGCGTTACATCTCGCTTGAAAAGGCGGCGCAAGAAACCCGCATCCGCCGCGTTTTTATTCAAGCCCTCGAAGCCGACGATTTTTCCGTCATGCCATCTGCGGCGCAGGGGCGCGGTTTTTTGCGCAATTATGCCGAATACCTCGACCTGAACATTGACGAAATGATCGCCGAGATTCAGCGCAACCCCATTCCGCCCGCCGAAGTGAGCGGACCGCTTGCGCAAGTGAACCTGTCAGAAACGGAACTGCCCCCATTAACCGAAGCACAGGATGAAGAACCCGCGCCTCGATTACTTAGCCGACTCTTGAATCGCAAGCCCAAAGCTGAGTCTACGCCTGAGCTGCTCCAAGAATCTGCGCCAGAAGTTGCACCAACCCCCGAAGAAGAAAAACCGAAGACTCGCGGCAGGAAGAAAAAAGTAATCACAGAAGAGATCGCTGAGCCTGTCGTTGAAGTAAAAATCGAAGCACAAGAGCCCCAGTTTTCAGCGGAGGCTCCGCTTGATGGTGGGGAGCAGGTTGAAGTTAAAGAAGAGCCGAAGCAAGGTTTGTGGGGCAGAGTCGCTTCGTTGTTTAAGATCAAGGTCACCAGGCAAGATTCGGCTCCAGCGGTTGTCGTCGAAGAAAAAGAGACCACGCCGCCCCAGCCTGCAAAGCCAGAGAAACCTGCTGATGCGATCATGGCAGAGATCGGTGCGATCTTGCGCGAACGCCGTGAGCTCATCAGCCTGACGATGGATGAAGTGGAACGCCATACGCATTTGCGTGCGGTCTTTGTAAAGGCGCTCGAAGAAGGCGCGTTCGATAAATTGCCTTCAACCGTGCAAACACGCGGGATGCTTTCGAACTATGCAAGTTTTCTCGACCTCGATGTGGATGCCGTTCTGCTGCGCTATGCAGATGCATTACAAGCGCGGCGGCATGAAAAATATGCCGAGACGCCGCGTGAGAAAATTCAGACTCAGGTCAACCCATCGATGCCTGTGCTGCGGACCTTCATTGCTGGTGATTTGATCTTTGGCGTGGTGATGATCGCGGTATTGGCTGGGCTGGCGATCTGGGGCATTGGGCGTATCGTCAGTTTGCAATCCGAGTCACAGGCTGCGCCTACTGCATTGCCGATCGCGGATGTGCTTGGCAGTGCGCCTGCGCCGACGGCTTCACCTGTATTGACCTTTGTAGCAGTGGATGATCCATCGCTGGCGACCTCTGGCGCTGGCGTGGAAGATGTGGCAACCCCTGAAACGTTGGCGACTTCTTCCACGGCAAATGTAGTGGTGAGTGCCTTCGCATTGGAACGTGTCTTTGTGCGAATTTCTGTAGATGGCGAAGTGGTATTCGAAGGACGCATGTCGCCGCGGGAAACAAAATTGTTCGAAGCGGAAAATCAGGTTGTGATCTTAACAGGGGATGGCTCTGCCTTACGAATCACATATAATGGTACTGACCTGGGTCTGATGGGTGGGCAGGGCGAGGTGATCAGCCGGGTGTATTTGATCACCGGGGTGGCAACTCCCACGGCTACCATTCCGCCGACGCCGACGAATACGCCGTTGACAACACCCACACCCACTGGAACGGCAACTCCCACGGTCACACCGACCGTTGTGCCGTAAAAAATTTATTTGTGTACCTGTAGGAAGATAACGTGGCAAAAAATACTTTTCATTTAGTGTCTCTTGGTTGTTCGAAGAATACTGTCGATTCTGATTCGATGGCACAACTGCTTTTGCAGGATGGGTACAACGCGGTTGAAGACCCGGCGAAAGCTTCGGTGTTGATCGTTAATACCTGCGGGTTTATCGGTCCGGCGAAGGATGAGTCGTATAAAGTGCTGGGCGAACTAGCGCAGAGCAAGAAAAAGAACCAAGTGCTGATCGCGGCGGGTTGTTTAACCCAGCGCTACGGCGTGGAAGTGGCAAAACGCGTTCCCGGCATTGATGGCATCCTCGGCACGCGCCGCTGGATGGATATTGTGCAGGTGGTGAACGATGCGCGCAAAGGCAAACACCCTGAGCCGATCTATCATCTCCCCGAGGCGCCAGTGGTGGGTTCAGATGAACATGGTGCGATGCGAGTCAGCGTGACCGGACCGAGTGCTTATTTGAAAATTGCGGATGGCTGCCGCCGCCCGTGTGCGTTCTGTGCCATTCCGCTCATCAAGGGCACAGCGGTGTCGCGCCCGGTTGAGTCGATCATTCATGAGGCGCGTGTCTTACGTGATAACGGCGTGCGTGAGTTGATTCTAATCGCCCAAGACTCTACGGATTATGGTCACGACCTTGGCATGAAAGACGGTCTGGCAACCATGCTTGAGCAGCTCACCGATGCTGTGCCTGATATGGACTGGATCCGCATCATGTATTCGTACCCAGGTTATGTTACGGATCGTATGATCGAAGTGATGGCAACCCGCAAGCAGATCTTGCCATACCTTGATATTCCGCTTCAACATGCTCATCCTAAAACCCTTTATCGTATGAAGCGCCCGTCCAATATGGAATGGGTACACAAGACTTTGGCGAAGATGCGTGCCACGATCAAAGACCTTGCGATCCGCACGACCTTTATCGTTGGGTACCCAGGCGAAACGGATGAGGAATTTCAGGCTTTGTATGATTTTGTGGAACAAATCCGCTTCGACCGTGCCGGAGCTTTTCAGTTCTCCTTTGAGCCGGGCACTACCTCCGCGCCGCTTGGCGACCCTGTCCCTGCTGAGGTGAAGCAGGAACGTTACGAACGGCTGATGGAATTACAGCAGAATATTTCTTTGCAGGTCAATCAATCGTATGTTGGCAAAACTTTGGATGTGCTGGTAGAAGGCTTTGATAACGGCATTTCTGTGGGCAGGTCCTACCGTGACGCGCCCGAAGTGGATGGATACGTGGTTGTGGAAGGCAAGGCAAATGTGGGTGATATCGTCCCCGTACGAGTGACTGGCGCTTTTGCCTACGATCTGACGGGTGTGCTGGTGGAACAACCGAATTTAATAAAGTTATAAGTTGCTCTATGCTCTTGGCGGGGCTCAGCCCCGCCAAGAGCGGGTTTGGATAAAAAAATCGGAAGTCTCTAAGACTTCCGATTTTTGATTCACGATACTCTTGCCAGTGCGGTTGCGCCCAAGATCAGTGCGGAGAGCAGCAAATTGACTCGCAGCAAAAGAGTTTCTCTTTTTTGCAGGCGGGCAAGTTCGGCTTCATCGGCTTTGTCTTTCTTCAATAATGTCCGCTGGATGGCGGGTAACACTTCCCAAGTTTGGATGGCGCTGACCACGACCATGATGACGGCAAACCCGTGTTTGACGAGAATGGCGAGCGACCATTGCGTGCTGATGGAAGCAAAGCCATCGTAATGTTCGCTCGTGCTCATTTGAAACAAGCCAGTGACCAATAAAAGCCCCATGCAAAACCATGCCAGCGGTTCGAGTCTTTTTTGCAGGGCTGAGATAAGGCTGAGTTGGTCGGGCAGTTTCAAGGCGCGGATTGAAGCGGGAATGAAAAGCAGGTTGATCGCTGCCAGGCTTCCGATCCATGTGACGGTTGCCAGCATATGCATCCAATAAATGAATGCGAGGACCGGTGTGGAGGGTGTATCCATATCGAATTAAGGAGCAGCCGTGGGTGCTTCTGTGGGAGCTTCAGTCGCTGGGGGGGCTTCGACCGGGGCCTCGGTTGCCGGGTAGCAATTGGAATAGGCTTGAGCCTGTCTTGCAGAGGCTTCGCTATCGAGCTGACCAATGGCAGCGGCGTTGGAATATGCGTCGTAGGCTTCGCAGTATGCTTGCACGTTATACAGTTCATCTGCAAAGCGGACGGAGGCGATCACGTAGCGCTGTGCTGCGGTCATGGTTCCATCCCACATGGAGGGCCACCCGGCTGCGACTTGCTCAAAGTTATTTTTGGCTTGTTCCCAGTCGAGTTCCCAGAAACTTGCGCCGACCATGTAGGCACGTGCGCCGTCACGCAAGCCGCGAGCCGTATTGTCGAGCGGACCAAAACGCTCGGCGAGGGTAATGTAGTAAATACCGCCTTCGAGGTTTCCTTCTTTGGTGATGAGGTCGTGACCTTTGTTTCGCAAGGCAAAATAGTACATGCCATCCACCTGAGCCGCTTTGTAGTTCGGGTCAAGTTTGCGAATGGTGTCGAGCGCCGTCAGTGCGCCGTTCCAATCTTGTGCGCGGATGAGTTCCTGTGCGCGGGCATAGGCATTTTCAGCGCCACTGAAATCGGGTGTGGCGGTGGCGGTGGGAGCTGCCGTGGGGGTGGGGACGTTGCTGAGCACCAAGACCTCGGTCAACTTAGCCTGAGCGCCAGGGAAGTTGGGATCTTTTTGGATGATAAATTCCAAACGTTGGCGGGCAACATCGTAACGCTTGAATTCGATATCCACCAATGCAAAGGTAAACTGTTCGGAAAGCTGCTGGGAGAGGATGGCATCTGCCGCATTTTCACGTGCGCCCACACCTGCATTGTAGCCGCCGAATCCGCCCAGACCGACGAGCACGAGGAAGCCCACAATGCCGATCAAGATCGAGCGCCAGCGTGACGGTTTTTTGACGACGGGCGGCTGCGGTTCCTGCTCAGCCGGTTGTTGGTCCTGCACCTGGAGCGGTTTACGAGGCTGGGTATCGTCCACTTTTGGTTTCATGCGTGCGGTGCTGTTCATATCCGCAGGTTGGTTGGGTTGAGTTGATTCTAATTCTTCAGACATGGCAATGATTATACATTCTTTTGAAAGGGCGAATTTTTTTCTTAGTTGAGATTTATTGTGTTTCGAGTAGCTACAATTTAATGACTTGCTTCGCCTCAGACCAGACGATTGCCAACGCGATCAAGCCGCCGACGATCATACCGATCAATGCGGTGACAATCGCGCCTCCAGGCAGATAGAGCGCGATCAGATAGGTCACAATCCCGCCGACGACCGCGGCAACGAGTCCTTTAAAGATGGCGCTATTTGTTTTCAATGGCTCATGCGTGCGGCGCGAAAGCCATGCAAGCAGAAGCAAGGCTTCAATGAGCAAGGCAAACTCTGCCAGTGCAATGATAGGCGCGCCCACTTGCGGAAAGAAGGTAAGCCCCAAGACACCAAACCCAAAGAAGATGACAAGCCGCAGCATCACGGCATAAAAAGGAACCATCGGCTCTTTGCGGGCATAGAATGCGCGCACTGCCACTTCGTGAATCACGTATCCGGTCAATGTGGCGAGATAGGCACGGGTCGTCCAAGTGAGCAGGGTCGAGATAGACTCGTCAAAGCCGAAGACCGCTCGAACAAGCGGATTAATCCCAGCTGCCATCACTGCTGCGATCGGCAGAGTTAAGACGATCAAGATATTAAGAGCCCGTTCCACCGTAGCACCGAACTCTTTCCAGTCTTGTTTGGCGGCGAGTTCAGAAAGGGTGGGTAGCAGCGCCGTGGCAAGTGCCGTTCCGAGAATGGTCTCAGGCACCTGCATGATCATCCAACCATAGGTCAATGATGTGACCGCACCCACTTGATCTAATCTGGAGGCAAGATTATCGCGCGCGATAAAGATC
>JAFLCF010000017.1 GCA_017303735.1 Anaerolineae bacterium | reverse complement strand
GGATCATCAGCCCTACAAAGGCACGCCTTGCCTGCGGGAACTCACTTGCCCGCCAATGATTAAACGCCGATTGCAATGCGCTGGCAACGGCAAACACCAGCACAATGTAATAAATGAGGTCTCCGGGTGGAACGGTCAGTTGGGTGAGGATGAGTTGTATAAAAGCGTTCATTCGTTCGTGATTATACTTCCCTTCACGAATATGGCGTAGAATTGAAACCATGTTTCAACGCAAAACAACTCCATTATGGGTTGGGTCGATTCTCATTCTCTCTATCCTCCTGCCCATACTTTTTGTTGGCTTTTCCAGCTTGAATAAGGCAGAAGATGCTCAAACACGGGGCGACTATCGCCTTTCCGCCGAACAATACATTCATTCTTCAAAATTTCTCTTTTGGCGAACGGACCTGCCTGAGAAGGCAGGAATTGCTTATGCCCTGGGCGGAGATTATCAACTTGCTGTGGAGCAATTTGATGAAAAAGAGAATCTCACAGAAGACGGCTGGGTCTGGTTTTGCACATCCTTGATACATCTTGAAAAGCTGCCCGATGCCATCTCCACTTGTACGGCGGGCACACAGCAACATGAATCAGCTGTGTTATACCGCCTCCTTGCGTATGTATACCGTACTCAAAAAGATTGGGAGGCTGAGAAAACTGCGCTTGAAAACCAAACCCGTTTAGACCCATCGGATGCCTATGCCGCCTATCGACTTGCATTACTGCTGACTTTTTACGCGCCAGAAGATGCCTTGCCTGAATTGACCCGCGCTTCGACTCTTAACCCCGAAGTTGATTCAGCCGCCCAAACCTTGCGCACCGCTCTGGCGGTTTCTGATACGCAAACCGACCCTTCGATGCAAATGGTGATCCTTGGGCAGGCGTTCGGCTTGGTGCAAGATTGGGAGTTGGCATCTGCTGCTTTCGAGCAAGCGGTTTTCAGAGATGAGAAAAATGCAGAGGCGTGGGCATGGCTTGGGGAGGCGAAACAGCAGCTCGGTCAGGATGGAGGCGTGGAACTTGATCGTGCGTTAATCCTCGACAGCAGTTCTGTCAACGTGCGCGCCCTGCGCGGACTGTATTGGAGTCGTCAGGAAAATTATGAGCGGATGCTGGGGGAGTATCAATTTGCGGCGCAGGTCGAGCCGCAGAATCCGCGTTGGCAGGCAAGCATGGCTGATGCTTATTCGCGGCTTGGGAACCTCGTCTCTGCACTTGAAGCGTATCAACGCGCCGTGGAACTTGCCCCAGATGCAGTAGAGTATTGGCGTTTGTTGGCGGTCTTTTGTGCAGAAAATTCCGTGCAGCTTGAAGAGATCGGTTTGCCGGCTGCACGGCAAGCCTTGGCTTTGGCTCCCACAGACCCGGGTGCATTGGATGCGATCGGATATGTTTATTTATCGACAGGGCGGTATGCCAGCGCAGAGGAAGCCTTGAAACTTGCCATTGAGATCGCGCCAGAGTATTTTTCGGCGCATATTCATCTTGCCATGACCTATCTTGCACAGGGCAATCAGGCGGCGGCATTTAATTCACTGACCTATGTGCGCGATGCAGATAACGCGGGAGTCTATGCCGAAGCCGCGCAACTGTTATTGGATAAATATTTTCAATGATAAAATCACGCCCATGAATCGTATCTTAATCATTTTGTTCGTTTCGATGTTTTTTATCTCTGCATGCACAGGCGTGGCAGCAGACCCTTCTCAAACCGTTGCAGCCGCTCAAGCGCCGGGCTCTGTTCTTTTTCAAGATGATTTTGCGCAAGCCACCACCGGCTGGGACCGTCTGCTTGTGACCGAAGGCGTGATGGATTATTACTCAGGCGGCTATCGCATTTTGGTCAACGCATTGCAAACGAATTTCTGGGCAACACCCCGGCGTAATTTTGGCGATGTGCGCCTTGAAGTGGATACTGGCAAGCTGGCAGGACCCGATGAAAACCGCATTGGGTTGATCTGCCGCCATAATGGCAAAGATTACTATTTCTTTATGATCACCAGTGATGGATATTATGGAATGGGCTTGTTCAAAGATGGGCAGGCAACCTTGCTGGGTCAAACGGAGTTGATCGCTTCTACATCCATTAAGCAGGGTGTGGCGGTTAATCACCTCCGTGCTGATTGTGTCGGAAGCACCCTGACCTTTTTTATCAATGGCTTCCAGACCGCACAAGTTCAAGATGCCACCCTTGCAACGGGCGATGTAGGTCTGCTGGCTGGGACCTTCGGCGCCGCCGGTGTGGATGTGCTTTTCGATAATTTTGTAGTGCTGCAACCGTAAAGAACAGAGACTGGATATTCGATATTCGAAGTCAGTCTGTGTTCTGCGTTTAGTAAACGAATATCGAATTATCTAATATACATTATCTTTTTTCTATGAAGATTTTTCTCGACACCATTGGCTGCCGTTTGAATCAAGCGGAGATCGAATCCATGTCACGGCAGTTTCGCGCGGCAGGACATGAGATAGTCGCTTCGGCTGAGCATGCCGATATGGCAGTGGTCAACACCTGTGCAGTTACCACACAAGCCGCATCGGACTCGCGTGGAAAGATCCGCACCATTGCGCGTGCAGGGGTCAATGAAATTGTCGCCACCGGCTGTTGGACTTCGATTCAACCGAAAGATGCTGCGGCGCTCCCGAATGTTCGGCATGTTGTCACCAACGATAAAAAAGACTTACTCGTTCCTCAAGTTCTCAACCTTGAGCCTTCAACCTTCGACCTTGAACCGATTGATCGTATTCCAATTCCTGGCTTGCATCGCCGCACGCGTGCCTTCATCAAAGTGCAGGACGGTTGCGATAACAAATGTACTTTTTGCATCACCACTGTTGCGCGCGGCGAAGGACGTTCGCGTGTTTTGGCTGATGTAATTCAAGATGTCCACTCGGCATTGGCAGGTGGCTCAAAAGAAATTGTCCTCACCGGGGTTCACCTCGGTTCGTGGGGACAAGACCTTGGCAGTTACCATTTGCGTGATCTGGTCAAAGCCCTTTTGCATGAAACGGATGTTCAACGCCTGAGATTATCTTCCCTCGAACCCTGGGATCTGGATGCAGATTTCTTCTCGTTATGGAACGACAAACGCCTCATGCCACACCTGCACCTGCCACTCCAATCAGGCAGTGACTCTACCCTGCGGCGGATGGCACGCAAAACCACACAGCAATCCTTCCGCGAGTTGGTGCAAGCCGCTCGACTGGTCATGCCCGATGTCGCCATCACCACCGACATCATTGCGGGCTTCCCTGGCGAAACGGATGAAGAATTTGCAGAGACCTTGGAATTCGTAAACGAAATGAAGTTCACAGGCGGACATGTTTTTTCCTATTCGCCGCGTCCCGGCACCGGGGCGGCAAAGATGAAGGGGCAGGTCAAGCCTGAGGTGAGGAAGAGGCGGAATCGCATCTTGCAGGAAACGATCGAAGAGTCGGCAACATCCTACCGCGAAAAATTTATCGGGCAAAAAATGTCCGTGTTGTGGGAGTCTACGACTGAATATGGTGAATACGGCTGGCGCATGGAAGGCTGGACGGGGAATTATCTGCGTGTGAGCGCTGTTGCCCCTTCGCCGCGTTGGAATGAAGTGGATGAAGTTGAATTGCTGAGCTTGGATGGGGAAAAAGTAAGTGGTGTAATTCGATAGGTACGAAAGTCACTATTTGAAGATGGGGGATGAATGTATAATTTATATAACATTTTGACCTCTTAAGGAGCAAACTCATGACGGCTCAATTGATCGATGGAACTGCCATTGCGCAGAAGGTGCGCGATGAAGTGAAAGAGAAGGTTGCAAAGCGAATCGCGGAAGGTAAATCTCAGCCAGGCTTGGCGACTGTGTTGGTCGGGGAGAGGATCGATTCAGCGACTTATGTGAGTATGAAACAGAAGGCTTGTGCTGAATTGGGAATGACTTCTTTTCATTTGCCTGTTCCTGCCGATGTTTCGCAGGAAGAACTTGAGAAACTTATTAAGCAGTTGAATGCGGATCCGAAGGTGCATGGGATTCTGGTTCAATTACCTTTGCCCGATCACCTGGACGAAGAACGGATTTTGCAGCTCATCAGCATCGAAAAAGATGTCGATGGTTTCTCTCCCATCAACCTTGGGCGTCTGGCACAAAAAGGACGTGAGCCGTTATTCGTCCCGTGTACACCGTATGGATGTATCTACCTGCTGAAAGAGGCGGGTGTAAAAATCGCAGGAGCGAATGCTGTTGTATTGGGTCGTTCGAATATTGTTGGCATGCCCGCAGCATTGCTTCTCATTAAAGAAAACGCCACAGTGACGGTAGTCCACTCGAAGACGAAGGATATTCCAGGTGTGTTGCGCAATGCCGATATCATCATTGCTGCCATCGGTCGCGCCGAAATGGTGCGCGGCGACTGGATCAAACCGGGTGCGGCGGTTATCGATGTAGGCATCAATGGAATTCCGAAGCTCAACCCAGATGGTACACAGATGATTAGCCAGAAGACGGGTAAGCCGCTTCAAAGACTAGTGGGGGATGTCAACTTCGAGGAGGCAAAGGAAGTAGCTGGGTTTATTACCCCAGTGCCCGGCGGGGTCGGTCCGATGACGATTGCGATGCTGATGGCAAATACATTGCGGGCGGCAGAGATACAAGATAAATAAAGCAACTGAAGGTGGTAATAAATCAATCCCGTCGTGAGGCGGGATTGATTTTGTTTGAGGAGCATTGGTTGCTTTTCAACTAGTACTGGAGAGCTAGCCATGCACTGGCTCTTTTTCTATTAAAACCCTTGACATAATATCAATTTGATACTATTATAAAATTATTACTAGTAAGAGATTGATACTATTGAAAGGAGCGTATATGACTGAACCTGGATCGCATACCAAGAAATTTCAAAAGGAATTGAACGCAGGTACATCCTCTTTAGTGCTGTTGAGCGTATTAAGCCGCAGCGGCGAGCCGATGTATGGCTATCAAATTGCAAAAATGCTAGAAGAAAGTGGTCCCGAGATCCCCATGATGAAGCAGGGGACCTTGTACCCGGTACTTCGCTCGCTTGAAGAAAACGGGCTGTTGGAGAGTACGGTCGAGCCTTCGGTGTCTGGTCCGCCGCGCCGGTATTATAAGATCACAAAAGATGGGCGTGCTGTGCTGGATGAGTGGGTTGAATTGTGGAAACAAACGAAGAAATTCGTGGACTCGATCTTGAAAGGATAACATCATGTTTAATACGATTGAAGAATATCTGGATGCCTTGAAAACTGAAATGAACGATGCCGACCCCGCACTTGTGCAGGATGCCGTTGCAGATGCGCGTGAACATTTAACATTGGCATTGAAAGCATCGACGGAGAAGCAGGCAGGGTTGTCTGAGACAGATGCCTTGAAAGCGATCATGGACGAATATGGGAGCCCAGAAGAAACAGCCACCGCCTACAAGGAAGTGGAACGCCGGACATCGCCTGTCTTAAGTCCGCCTGTAAAACCCCGCTCTTTTCTTGGGCATTTCTTTGGTGTGTATACTGATACGCGCGCATGGGGTGCATTGTTGTATATGTTCATTGCCTTTATTACAGGAGTGCTGTACTTTACCTGGGCGGTGACGGGTGTTTCTGTATCGGTGTCTTTTCTTATCTTCATTTTTGGCTTCCCTTTTGCTTTGCTATTCCTGCTTTCCGTTCGCGGGCTGGCATTGTTGGAAGGTAGACTCGTGGAAGCCTTACTCGGCGTCCGCATGCCGCGCCGCCCCTTGTTCTCTCATCAAGGCATGAAGTGGCTGGAGCGACTCAAAGCATTGGTCACCGATCGGCAGACCTGGCTCATGATCCTTTACATGTTGATCCAATTTGTGTTGGGAACTATCTACTTTGTCTCGATCGTGACGGTGTTAAGTATTTCATTGTCTTTTATTGCTATTCCTGTACTACAGGAGTTGTTTCAACAGGGCGCTTTCGATGTCGGCAACGAAATCCGTTATCCATTCCCAACATGGACATATCCCCTGTGGGTATTGGGCGGCTTCCTATTGTGGACGATATTCATGAATATTGCGCGGGGCATCGGTCAATTGCACGGAAGAATGGCAAAGTGGATTTTGGTCGGCGAATAAGCCTCTTAAGCAGGAACAAAAAACAGTCCGGTTCGAGCCGGACTGTTTTTACATCCACTACTTTATGGTTTGACGAGCAACCCTAGATGATTCCCGACCGGGCGTTCCTTGCCGGGTTGGTTCATTTCGATGGGAGAATTAAGAACACGGGCTTTCCCGTCGAATCCACGGATGGTCATGGAAGAGGAACCGCCACCATCCATGTTGACGCCGGTGTGAACTCCGTACGAAATGAGAAGCTCCGCCAGTTCTGGGAAAGTGACGCCCTCGCTATAACCGGTCTGACGTCCATCTACGACCATTAAGGTAAGCCAGCGACCGTTGCGATTCAAGCCGATTGCCGTGCGTGGATTTGGATCCTGTGCCGCAAGGTTTTTCACCACCTTGCCGTCTACAACGACCAGCCGGTCACCTGAAACGGCGTTGAACACCTGTCCCGGCTCTTTGTTGAATGTCACTTGATTCTTTTTGCCAATATGCACAACCGGTTGAGCGGTTTTCTTTGGCGAATAGACCTTGCCACGCGAAGCAGCATAGTCGCTGATGCGCACTGGGTCGCCACCGTTCGGGCAGAGCAATGCGGCGCTGTGCGAAGCATCAAGATAACTGTAATACCCGCCATTGATGGCAGCATGCAGTTTGAACTCCTCTAAAAATTGAGATGTTGTGCGCGTGCAAAGCACATCCGTATTGTTTGCGGAAGGCGTGACGAGGAATTCGAGTTTTTGGGTTTGAAGGTCGATGGCAAGCACATGCACTACAATATTGCGCGGAGAGGTCAGATCTTTCCGTAAATACGTCACACCGGGGGCAAGTCGCTGCGTGATTGCGTTAGGTCTGCTTTCGGTGCTGACCTTCACGAGGTAGTCACGGGAACACCAGCCAACACTTCCATCCAGTTTTTGAATCTGTGCCCATTGTGGGTTGGTCTCATCCAGACATGGAACGACATCGTTTTTGGATAATGCGCTTAAGATTTTGCCTGATAAGCTGGGAGTGTCACGCACATTTAATGTCGAAGTGTTGATGCGATACCAGTTCTTGTCGCTGTGTTCAGGTACCACCACGGAAGGCGGTGGTGCTTCCCCAGGGTTGTGAACGTCGATCAGGTATTCGCCAAAACTCCATCCCGACCGGGTTCCATCTTTGCTGCGCACCTTCAACCATTGGTTGTCGGGGCTGGCTTCCAGTTTTTCCACGAGTTCCCCAAAGGTAAATGTACCGATCGCTTCGAAATCAAGCCCGGGACCTAATCGGATCTTCAATACCGATGCTGTGACTCGATACCAGTTTTCATCTTCTTCTTCCGGCGGCAGAGTTGGGGCAGGGGCTGGCGCAAGGTATTGGGCGGAGGACCAGCCAGTCAGGCTGCCATCCTGCTTGCGGATTTGCAGCCATGAACGATTTGCCGTTGCGCCGACTTCTTCCACAACTTCATTCAAAAAAATGCTGCCGATTTGGAGAGCATTTGTTGAAGCTCTTTCACGGATACGCAGAGAGGAAGTGGTTACACGGTACCATTTCCCCGTTGGTATTGGTTCAGGTGTAGGTTCTGGCTCGGGGTTTGGTTCTGGTTCTGGTTCTGGTTCGGGCTCCGGTTCCGGTTCGGGCTCTGGTTCGGGCGAACTGCTGATATTTTGAAGATAGGCGGCAAAGCTCCACCCGGTAAGGCTATCATCGGATTTGCGGATCTTAAGCCAGGTGCCGTCTGAATTTTCATCGACCTTTTCGACGACTTCATTTAGAGTGATACTGCCAATTTGACTAAAGGAAAGCCCAGGTCCCTCGCGGACTTTGAGTGAAGCCGTGGTCACCCGGTAATTTTTGCTTGGCAATGAAGGCGGCGGAAGGGGCGTATTGCTCAAACCAAAACGCCGCCGAAGCGCATCGACATCTCCATTGAAATAATTCAAGTCGATGTTCAGGCTTTCCACACCGTAGGCAGTGCCATCGCCATTGTCAGTAAATTGCCAGAGAGTCCAGGTCGTCCATGGTTGTGGGATGAGAGGCGATGACGTGCCATAGTTTGCGATCCAAAGTGGATATTGCTTGAAATAATTCAGAGACGCATTTGGAATGCCAACTCCTGCCGTATTCTCGCGCCAATAGTAATAACCTGTATAAACGCCGATCTCCTTACCAGCAGGGATCAGCTCTTTTACGCGTTCGAGAAAGTTATACCAATTCTTCCAGCCTTTGAATGGACCGTTGTAAACATCCTCAAAATCACCCCACAAGGGCAGTTCGCCAAAGTCACCGCCGTCGAACATCGAAACCCATTTTTCGGCTTGAATCTTTGGGTCAACCCGGCTGTCGTAAAACCAATAAGAGCCGCGCGGCAAGCCCGCCGCTTTTGCTTCGCGCCAATTGACCTTGAAATCGCGGTCTCCCCATACATTTTGCCCTGCGCGCACAATCACATAATACGCATTTTCGCGCATCTTGATAAAGTTGATCCCTTGCGGGGTTTGGGGGTCATCCTGATAGAAACTGACGTCGGGTCCGATTGCGTTCGCCATGTGAGTCTCCTTGTCATTCGCGAGTCGATGGTATAGCTGGCTGACTTAAATTATAGCTGATACTTATTGGATATTTTCAAAATGATGGATGACCGGTGTTTCAGTGCGTTTCCCCTCGATGGCAATGACATCAAGCTGCCAGCGATCAAGCGCATTTTCGGCGGCATAATGCGAAGCAGAATTCAACATATGTTCGAGTTTACGGGAGGTGATCTGACTTTCAGGAAAAAAAGATTTTGATGAAGTTAACGTCTTTACTTCGACAAAGATCGTGATGCCGTTCTTTTGGACGACGATATCGATCTCACCATACGGCGTGCGGACGTTGCGCCGGATCACTTCGTAACCGTGGCTTGCCAGCCAGGCGGCAGCCGTTTCTTCGCCCCAAGCTCCAACACGTTGATTATGTCCCGTCATGAAAGGAAGTTTTCCAGAATTTTTCGCAGACGTGTTTCGAAATTATCCTTGCGTGGCATGGCATTTTTTACGATCTGCTCATAGTGTTGCAGCATGACCGTGGTGGTGCGCTCAATGGCGTACGCAGACGAAGCTTCACGGGCAGAGCTGCCCATTTGCAGACGCAGTTGCGGGTCCAGACAGAGGCGCATAAGTTTTGCCGTAAAGGCAGACGGGTCGTGAGTCGCGAGATAGCCGGTTTCGCCATCCCGAACTGTATCCCCAACACCAACGGATTCAATGCCAACGATGGGAAGCCCAGCCCCCATGGCTTCGATCACGGATAGCGGATGGACCTCGGTTACCGATGCGGTTGCAAAAATATCACACATGGCGAGATACGCTGGAAGTTGATCGTACTGAATTCTGCCCGTCATGCGGATGCGGTTGGGCATGTTCTGTCGTTCCACATATTCGCGAATCTCTTCTTCGTACTGTTGAACTCCGCCGCCAAGCAGAATCAGGTGAACATTGGGTACGACCTTGGCGATGCCTGCGAAAGAGTCGATCAAGAATGGCAGGTTTTTTTCGAGCGCAATACGCCCTGCATAGACGATCAGAATGTCATCCGCTTTGTAACCAAAATTTTCGCGCGCAAGCGGTGTGGCAGATTGAAAGCTGGTTAGATCTACACCGTTTGGAACGATCTCGATGGTGCCTTCCACTTTGAGCTCGCGCAGTACTTTTTCCATGCCTGCGGATGGGGTGATGACAAGGTCCATGGCTTTGCAGAAGGGCGGCATGTATGATTGCAGCATCCCAACACTGACTTCTTCGGGCATTATGGGAAGGTAGGCTTGGGCGTATAAGTCGTAACGAGTGTGGTTGGTATAGACGATGGGGATTTTTGCCGGGCGGCAATAGCGCAAGGCGAGTCGCCCACTCAAGAATGGATGATGCACATGCACAATATCCATGCTTTGCAAAAGTGCCTTTGCCTGACGTGAATAGCGCATGGAGAGATAAAAGCCAGTATCTGCCAATTGCACACCCGGGCTGCGGATGATGTTCGGCTCGCTGTCTTTATATTCGAGGTCGCCGAAGGTAAATACAAATACTTCATGCCCGGCTTTTTCGAGATACTGTTTGTTGATCTCGACATAGTTGGTGATGCCGCTGATGTAGGGTTTGTAACTGTCGACCATCATTCCAATTCGCATAAGCTGATGCTACGTCATGCGCGGATGAATGTCAAGGTGACTTTTGTGCATGGTAGAATTAAATTCTTTTATCTCTGGTTTCATAATTAACTCGCATTAAGATGCCGTGCTCAATGCGGTCTGAGACCGCCGTTTCTTCGTACCCTGTTCCTCATGCTAGGAAACTGCGGGTCACAGACCCTGCGGGAGCATAAAAGTGAGTAAGGTGAGTTGCCAAATTATGCGATGTTCTGTAGGAGTAAAAATGACAGTTAAGTTAATCTTGAGAAATAAAGAATACGAAGTTAAAGCCGGAATGGCTTTGTTGGATGCCTTGAAAAAATGTGGGATTGTGCCTGAATCGGTGATCGCAACCCGTGCGGGCGAGTTGATGACCGAGGATGAGCTGTTGGTCGATGGGGAAGTGATCAAACTTGTTGCTGTAATCTCGGGCGGTTGATATGAAATGTAAAAAATGCGGCGAACGGGCTTCGATCAATTTACGCCAGCATCGTATGGCGTTGTGTAAAGACCATTTTCTTGAGTGGATCCCAGAACAGACCGAACGCTTCATCAAAAAATACAATATGTTCACCCATGATGAGAAGATCCTTGTGGCGGTCTCTGGCGGAAAGGACTCACTCGCCTTATGGGATATTCTCACGCGCCTTGGCTATAACGCAGATGGTCTATATTTGGGTTTGGGGATCGATGGTGGAATCAATTATTCAGAAGAGTCTCACCGGCTGACGGCTGAATTTGCGCAAAAGAATGGACTCAAATTGCATGTCGTGGATATTGAAAAGGAACATGGCTACTCCATCCCTGTCCTTTCTGAGATGAGCCACCGCGGATTTAGCAAACCCTGTTCTGTGTGCGGGTTGACCAAACGCCATGAAATGAATCGCATTGCACGTGACCTTGGGTATGATGTACTTGCAACGGGGCACAACCTGGACGATGAAGCGGCGGTCTTGTTTGGCAATACCCTGCAATGGGCGCCAGATTATTTACTACGGCAGGGACCCGTTCTTCCATCGGCAGATGGACTGGCACGCAAAGTGAAGCCGTTGTGTCGTTTCTATGAGCGCGAGATGACCGCCTATTCCATAGCACGTGGAATTGAATATATTTATGAAGAATGTCCGTTCGCAGACGGTTCTACTCAGGTTTTTTATAAAGAGTCGTTGAATCAATTGGAGAATGTTCGTCCGGGAACGAAGTTAACCTTTTATTTGCGTTTTCTTGAAGCACGTCAAAGTGGGGAATTATTCATTGAAAGAGATTCAAAACAGGTACACATTCATCCGTGTGTGAAGTGTGGTCAGCCCACCTCGGCGCCGGAGTTATGTTCTTTTTGTAGAATGTTTGAAAAAGCAGATGCGATCAGGAACGGATGATAAGTTTGCAGAGATTACCGGATCACGGTTGCGATCAAGCCCGTCAGGAATAAACCAAAGGCGATGTAGCCTGCGATCTGCTCTGAAGAAAAGATGGAGAAGTGCGGGGTTTCAAAGCCGTAGCGGTTGACCGAACCTTGCAATGGGGCTTCCAATCTTCCGAACAAAGCATCGCGGAAGGCAAGCACATCGGCGGGTCGTTCATCGGGGTGAAGTGACATTGCCCATAAGACGGCTTTCTCAACGTTGGGGCTGATGCGAGGATTAATGTCAATGGGTGGAGTCAGGCTTCGGCTATTTAAGAAGCGTTTGCGTGCCTCAGCGGGCGGTTCGTTCGTCAGGAGATGATAGAGAGTCGCGCCGAAGGAGAAAACATCCGCTTTAGAGTCGGTGTGAGTATCGTCTCCGCCGTATTGCTCAAGCGGGGTATACAATGCAGTGCCTTGCCCTTGAATGACTGTGATGGTGACCTCGCCCGGCGCCATGATCTTAACCAGACCGAAGTCTACGAGTTTGACCAACCCGCTGGGCATGAGTTTGATGTTGCTGGGTTTGATATCGCGATGGATGATGGGTGGGTCTTGATGATGAAGATAATCAAGCGCTTCGGCGATCTGGTTTGCCCATTCAAGAACATCTTTTTCTGCAAGGAAGGTGTTGTTGCGGCGGGCTTCCTGCATTAACTGACGCAGGTCTTTGCCGGGCACGTAATCCATCACCAGATAGTCGCGCGGACCTTCAGAGAAGAAGTCTGAAACTTTGGGCAGGTTGGGGTGGTCGAGGCGCGCGAGCACAGATGCCTCGCGAAAGAATTGTTCGCGGGCTTGCGCAAAAACATCCGGTGGGAGAGACTGATTGTGTTCGACTTCTTTAAGCGCACATAGGCGTCCTTGCAGGCGTACATCCTCTGCCAGGTAGATATTGCCTGTGCCGCCCTGCCCGATCTGTTCGCGGACAATGTAGCGTTCACGCAGGGTCTCCCCATTTTTCAACATGGGGGACAAACCTTCTCCTTCTTTTCAAAACGGCTGAGGCGAGTTCGTGATATTTTCGGCGTGTATCACGGTTGCATTCCTGAATTTTGGAATTGCAATATAATCATCCACAGAAAGCCGCTTTTCTGCTATATTATAAACGCCTTTGCAAGTTGAGAACATGTGGTTTGCATTAGGAAGGCGATGAGGAGATTATGGACCGCGAAGAAGATTTTCCCATTCTTGTTGCGCAGGATGGACCCCTTAAGGGACAGCGTTGGGCATTGGGCCGCACCTTGATGATGGGGCGCGACCCTACCTGCGATATTCAAGTTCAAGACCGCCAGGTCTCCCGTTTCCATGCGCGCATCACGCCAACACAAGAGGGTGTGACCCTCGAAGACCTTGGCAGTAAAAATGGAACGAATCACAACGGAACAGAATTAACAGGACCTATCATGTTGCAAGATGGCGACATGTTTGGCATCGCGCTGGCGCAGCAATTTACCTATCTCACGTCTGATGCCACCATGCCGCTTACCGAAAGCGGCTCACGGCAGGGACGGCTGGTGATGGAGTTGAAATCAAGACAGGTCTGGGTGAATCAGCAGCAACTGATCCCGCCGCTTTCTGCACAGCAGTTCAAACTTTTATGGATGCTCTATGAAAACCCGGGGCAGGTCATCGAACGCACCAGCCTTGTTTCTGAGGTATGGGGCGAAGACCAAACCGCAGGCGTCTCAGACCAGGCATTGGATGCCCTCATTCGCCGTCTGCGCGACAGATTAGCCGTGCTTGACCCCAGCCACCAATACATCAACACTATCCGCGGGCATGGACTGCGTCTGGATAATCCACCCATAGGTGAATAAGAAATATGGACGCACAATCTGAAAAAGTTCTTGCTCAATTAATTAGAAATACACGTATTGCCTCCCTGGGAACCCTGCGAGACGAAGCCCCACAGGTATCGATGGTGGCGTTCATTTATAACGATGATTTTTCGGCATTCTATATTTTTGTCAGCCGCCTTGCCCAGCATACAGTGGATATGCAAAAAGATAATCGCGTCAACCTGATGATCTGCGAAACCGACGATGGGCGGCCCGATCCTCAAACTCTGTCACGCGTGTCCATCCGCGGCAAAGTTGAGAACATCCAATCGGGCGAGCCGGGGTTTTCCCCGCTCAAACAACAATATCTCGCGCGATTCCCTGAATCGGAACAATTATTTAATCTCTCTGATTTCAGTTTCTGGCGCATCACACCGCGCGGCGGCCGCTATGTAGCTGGCTTTGCCAAAGCCTTCAACCTTACTGCTGATGCCTTGCAAAAAGTCTCAGAACGATAACTTCAACGGACAGTCACCTTCAAAGTGACTGTCCGCTTTTTAATGAAGGAGCCTGGAATGACTCAACTCAAACTACTTGCCATTTTTGCCCACCCTGATGATGAATCGATGGGAATGGGTGGGACTCTCGCAAAATATTCTGCCGAAGGAGTTGAAACTCACCTCATTTGCGCTTCACGCGGAGAGGTGGGCTGGTTTGGCCCCGAAGAGCAGTATCCAGGTCCCGAGCGACTCGGCCAACTCCGCGAAGCGGAACTGCGGAATGCTGTTAAGGAACTCGGCATGACAAGCCTTTCCTTCCTTGATTACATCGATGGGCAGGTGGACCAAGCCGACCCTACCGATATCATTGAAAAGATCGTCACACATATTCGCCGCATCCAGCCTCAAGTGGTGGTGACCTTTCCGCATGACGGAAATTATGGTCATCCGGATCACATCGCTATTGGGCAATTCACCAACGCGGCCATCGTCTGTGCCGCCGATTCGAGTTATAAAGACCCCGAGAATCTCGCGCCGTATCGCGTGTCCAAGCTTTACTACATGGTGGATGGCGAAGACTTTGTCAACTTGATCGCACCTTTCATGGGCGACATGACCTTCCCGGTTGATGACCAGATCCGCAGCGAATCCCCCTGGAAAAATTGGATGATCACCACCCGCATAGATATGGCAGAGCATTGTCATACTGCATGGCGCGCCATTCAATGCCATAAGAGTCAATTGGCAACATTAGGCGCTCTCGCCGAAATGCACGAAGACGCCGCCGTGGCAGTCCTTGCCATGCAAGGAACTTTTTTCAGGGCATTTAGTTTGGTGAATGGGGGACGGGATGTGGAAAGTGATTTGTTCGTGGGAATAAAAAAATAAAAGTTTAGACCTGACAGTTTTTTAAAACCTGTCAGGTCTTTCTACAAAAAGAGACAGCCACCTTTAGGCAGCTGTCTCTTCGTTTTAACTCATATTCTTCTTCATCGAGAGCTTGAGCGCAATCTTGTAGATTTCGCCCAGCTTTTCTCCCATGGCTTTGGCTTCGGGATTATCCGGTTGGGATTCCATTTGCGTGGCTAGCCCAGTCAGTGTATCCAATAACCCTTGTGTGAGGACGTCCGGGTTTTGCTCCAGTGCCTGTTCCACCGTGGCGGCATCTGGCAGTTGGATCAATTGCTCGATGATGGTGATCTCAGGCGGGGCGCTGGCAGCTTGCAGCACTTGCATCATCTTTTGCAATTTACCCATGCGCTCATATTCGTTCTTTTGTGTGGCGTCTTGCAACATTCGCTGCGCGATCTCAACCGAATCCTGGGTGAACTTATCGAGGTTGGCAGTAACAGCTTGTTCAATATCCGGCTGAGACAACATGGATTCAACGAAATCCTGTGCCTGCTTGAAACGTGCTTCCAGTTGCTTGTCCATGTCTGCGACGAAGCCAAGCAATTTTTCGCGGATGCCTTCGAGGCGGGGCTTTTCATCGCCGGAGGCTGTTTCGATCTTTTCCGTCAGGAGCTGGAAGAATGTGTAATCCATGCCAGCACGTGCAAGCGATACATACGCGCGGATGCGGGCATCAGATTTGGATGCGAGCACGAAGTCGAGCAATTTCTCGCGCGTCAACCCCTGACCTGCATCCTGCAACTCGTGTTGAGCCGCTTCCAGCTCCCCAACCGATTCCTTCAACTGCCGCCCATATTCGGTTTCATCCAGCAGCTGAGTCTGAATGTCGATGAGTACACGAGCCATTTGTTCCTGTCCGCTGTTCATGGCGCTTTGAGCAATGCGGCTGAATAGGGCAAAGAATTGTTCATCGATGATCCGGGTATTATCCTTGATCAACTCTGTGCGCACATCCTTCGATGTGACCTGCATCAGCTTTTCGATGAACTGCACGCGTTCCTGCTGTTCCTTCAACATCTCCGGCGTGACCCCATCCTTACCGAGGATGGTTTCGATCATGGACTCATAGGTCAGGTTTGCCATCGGCTTGAGCAGATAGCCTTTGCGTTTTTCAGCAGGGAGACGATCCATGACTTGTTTGATGAGCGGACCGATCATCCGTTCCTGTTCATTGACGGGCAATGCCAACTCTGACGGGAAGAACGTCAGCAGGAGTTCCTTGTCATTGTCGTGATATACGACCGGCATGGCAAGCCTGCCTTGATACCCGCAGTGTGGGCAGCGTGCATGGTTAGATTGCCCGCTTAAGAGGCGTTGCTTTGCTCCCGGGTCGGCAGTCACATCGAATAACTGCTCGACGTTGGCAGCGATCATTTGTCTACAGCGTGGACATGCAATTTGTGTTTGTGCCATCTATCAATTTCCGATTTCAGATTTTTGGGTTGTATCGAAACCCATTTTACACGAATTACGCATCACGTATTACGTAATACGTGATGCGTAATAACTACTTGAATACTTGTTTACTTGTCTACTGAATACCCATTTACCCGATCAATTCTTCCAGGCGGTCAATATAACCTTCCATCACCGCAAAGGTCTCTTCCACGGCTTGGGGAGTTGTCAGGTCTACACCAGCTTTATTGAGCACATCCAGCGGATACGCCGATGAGCCGGATTTGAGGAAACCGAGATAATCTTCGGCGGCATTTGGTTCTCCGCGCAGAATACGAGCAGACAAGGCATGAGCGCCAGAAATGCCCGTGGCGTATTGATAGACATAATAGTCCGCGAATAGATGCGAGAATGTCGACCAAACCATGCCCACACGCGGACGGTCGATCTTCACCTTGGGACCAAATCCTTCGCTGAAGAGGTCTGCCATCAGGTTCTGCATCGAGTCGGCGGTGAGGGGCTCGCCACGTTCGGCACGTTGATGTGTCTCAAGTTCAAAGCGTGCCAAAGTCGGCATCTGGAAGAAGTAGCGGAAGAAATTGCCGCTCACGGCTTCTTCGATGAGGGAGATGAGGAAGTTCTTGTCTTTGATGGTGTTGAGCAAATGTCCGCGCATCATGGCTTGATTGAAGTTCGAAGCCACTTCTGCCACGAAGAGCGAATAACCTGAATACGCGTACGGCTGATTCTTCCATGTCAGGTAGGAGTGCATGGAATGACCGAGCTCATGCGCCAGTGTGCTCATGCTGCCAATATCATTTGTGTACGACATCATGATGAAAGGATGGGTGCTGGGTGAACCATAAGAGAAAGCGCCATTCATCTTGCCAATATTGGCGGTCGAATCGACCCAGCGGTTTTTGAGACAACCTTGGCGCATCACGTCCACGTAGTCTTTGCCGAGTGGCGCGAGACTTTCGCTGATGTAGTCCACTGCCTTTTCGTAGGAGACCGGCACTTTTTTCTTGGCAATCGGCGCCCACATATCGAAGTATTGAATATCCTTTAACTTCAACGCCTTGCGCTTGATCTCGAAGTAGCGATGCCAGACAGGTAGCTTTTTCTTAAATGTGTTGATCAGGTTGTGGAAGACTTCTTCAGGGATGTTGTTGTTGAACAACGAAGCCGAAAGTGTAGTATCGAACTTGCGCGCCCGCATGTTGAAAACATTGGCGCTAATAGAGGAAGAAAGGTTCGTTGCCAGCGTGTTCTTGAATTCGATATGTTTGTCGTGATAGCTTTCGAACGCACTCTGGCGTACTTTTCGGTCGGGGTGTTCGAGCAAGGTGGAATAGAAGTTGCTTTGAGTGACTTCTATTTTCTTTCCCTTGCTGTCTTTTGCAGGGGCAAACTTAAAATCCGCATTGACCAGCATGCTCGTGCTGCTTGAAGGTCCGCTGAACGGATCAGCCGTCATGCCGAGGATCTCTTCCACTTCTGCCGAGCGCACATGCGCCTGCTGACGGAAGAGATCGTCAATGCTCTGGCGATAGGTGGCAAGGTTTGGGTTTGCGTTCATCCATTCTTCAAGTTTTTCCCTGCCAATATACAAGAGTTCAGGGTTGAGGAAAGAAACCGCTGCGGCGACCTGCCCAGCCATGCCCTGCGCCTTTCCGACCATGCCGCCCGAAGCTTGATTGGTGGTATCCACCGCATAGGCAAACTGTGCATACATATAAATGGTTTGTGCGCGCAGAGAAATTTCTTCGATGCTTTTCATGCCTTCGAAAAGCGTCTCGGGGCTCACGCCTAATTTGCCTTCGAACTTTTTTACATTGGGGATGTCATCAATAACGGCTTTTAGTGCTGCTTCCCACTCTTTGGCGGTTTTGAAGACACTTTCAGCATTCCAAGTATATTTCTTGTTCACTTGCTTTCGCGCGGGGATCTTCGCCATGTTATTTCCTTTTCTTTAGATGATGTAATTATTTTACCTGCTCCCCGAATGCTTTGGGAGATTCTCTGGTGGGGAATTTGGTCAACGCGGCAGAGAGAAGCAGATTCGGGCGCCAGAATCAGGTTTCGGCTTGAGGTTCGAGCCGTTGGTTCCCTCCGCCCAGATCTGCCCGCCATGCGCTTCCACAATGGCTCGCGCGAGATAAAGCCCAAGCCCAGCGCCCTTCGTCTGTTTGACGGCGTTGGTCGAGCGATAGAAACGGTCAAAAATATGCGGCAGGTCTTTGGCGTCGATGCCGGGTCCTTCATCGCTGACACAAATAACCACTTGTTCGGGGCGGGCTACACCAGTGATTTTGATCTCGCCTTCAGGCGCATACTTTAAAGCGTTCGAGACAAGATTCGAAAGCACCTGCTCCAGCCGGTTTTCATCGCCCAGGACGATGGGGAAATTTTCTGGAAAGTCGGTGATGATCTTGTGCCTTGGAGATTGGGATGCGAAACGCTCGCTCACTCTTAACGCAAGGCTGGGGATGGCGACATCGGCTTGATTCAAGCTGAGACCTCCCGCTTGCAACCGAGAGGCATCTAGCAGGTCATCGATCATCTTCGATAAACGGTCAGCCTCTTCTTCGATGACCGCCAATGAGTCGTTGATGGTGTGTTTGTCCCATTTGGCGTCAGCGCGGCGCAAGGTGGATGCATAGCCTTTGATCAGTGCCACTGGCGTACGCAACTCATGACTGACAATGGAGATGAAAGTCGCTTTCATCTCGTCGGCATTGCGGAAGTGCGTGATATCGCGCACGGCAACGATGACATTGCGTAATTTGCCTTCATCAGAAAGCAATGGCGCATAAGTGATGCCAACCGGTAAAGCGGGCGGCAGTGGGCGGTTCAGGTCACCTTCCACATAAAGGGTGGAGTTGAGCGTTAGGGGCCAACCATTGGCAACCGATTCTTCCAGTGTGCTGCCATGCGGTTCTTTCTTCCATTGAATGATCGTACTGTGCGGTTTGTTCGTGATCTCTTCGCGTGAGATGCCATACAGGGCGCTGAAGGCTTCATTACAACGCTCAATGTTCATTTGCCCATCGAGAATGAGAATCCCGTCGCCTGCAGAGTCGAGCAGGGCGTCGAGCCGTTTTTTTTCGTACGAGACTTGTCCATAAAGCTGGGCGTTGAACACCGCAATGGCGGCTTGGTCAGCAAAGGCTTGCAGGAGCATTTGGTCGTTCGGGGTGAATACATCGGGGTAATTGCGGAAGATGAAGATCACGCCAATGACCTGCCCATGCGTGGAGAGAGGCAGACCTGTGCCGTTGAGCAAGCCCATACTAGCAGTATAGGTCAGTTCCTTTAACATGCGGTTGAGCTCACGCACATCCAACTCGCGGACTTTTTCCTCGGCAAGGAGCGGGGTTAAATAGGAAAGGAATGCCGGGGCAATGCCATGCGCCGCAGCGACGCGCCAGCCGTCGGGTAGTTTGAGCGCGATAATGCCTGCCTGCCCAGCCAGCATTTCAATCGAAACACGCAGAATCCGCGCCATAAGCTTCTCCAGATCCAATTCCTGGGTAAGCAGGCGCGAAATTTCCAGCAGGTAGTCTCGCTGGCGTACGCGAAAATCAGGCAGCATGGAAGGGACAATGGACATATTGCTTGAAATTGTATCACCCAGCTTTGGTGGGGTGTGTAAGAGAAATATAATCGGGGAGGTTGTCTATGTGAATCCCCAATAATCGACTTTTTTGTAATTTTTTCATGTTGACACCGTACTAATTACCTATACAATATAAGTTAATTAATGTTGCTATAAGCGATATTGATTTTTTTTCATCATTGCTGAGTTTTCCGTGGGGATGGGATGTACCTCACGGTGCATCGTTGTTAAGACGGGTCTATTCCGTCTTTGTTGTTATTAAGAGATGTAACTTTCAACTACATTCTTGATTATTTTTTCTGAGGTGTTTTCCATGATCCGTTCCGTTCGTTCGTTATTCCTTGCTTTGATTGTGGTTCTTCCCATGCTTATGACACAAGCTGTTCCGGTTCGTGCAGCAGGAACGGATTTAACCCTGACGAAAACCGTTGAAGGCGGTATCACTACCGCTCAGGTAGGCGATATCATTCGTTACCGCATCCATTTTGCTTGTAGTAACCTGACCACACCCTGCGGTCCCATGGAGATCACAGACGTTCTTCAAGCTGGGTTGACTTATATCCCGGCTCAGTCTTCTGTGCCTGCTGGGTTCACCATGACCGAGTCACCTGCTGGTACGATAGTAATTACGAAGGACGACAATAACCTGCTTGATGGTTCGCAGTACGATGCTGTGATCGCTGTGCAGATCAATTATGACTTGCGCCCACTTCCGGCGACTATCAACAATACTGTCACAGGAAGGATTGCGCCTACAGGCTTGCCCAATTGGGAAAACACAAACCCTTCCAGCGCTCCGCCGATTTCTGTTAATGGAGTAGCGCCAAGTTGGCAGGTGACAAAAAACCTTTCCAGCCCGAGCATCAATCCGACTGTCGATACCGATGTTACTTATCAAATCCAGCTTTGCCCATTGACTCCTGCCCCATATCCTGCACCGGGAAATGTCGGTCTGAGCAATATTGTTATCACAGATACCTTGCCAACAGGTGCTGTCTTTGTTTCGGCTAGTGATGGCGGCGCCTATGCACCTGGACCTGAAACGGTAACCTGGTCTTTTGCTGGACCAGTGTATCCACCCAATTGTGTTACGCGTTATGTCACCATCCGCTATAACAGCCCAAGCGGAACCCCTCCCGGCCCGTTTTTGGTTGGCGATGATGTGACAAACGCAGTCGACTACGATGCAGATTACGTTCCTTCCACTGGCACTTGTACAACCCCTTGTACTGGCGGGAACAACGATATCGACCATCCTATAGACCCAATTTCGGAAGTTCCCACATACAGCAAGGATGATGTGGGCGACCCGGTTGGTTTCACAGGCACTGGGCGGTTCGTTCTAAACCTTGATACCAACGATACCAACTATCCTCCCAATAACTTGATTCTTGTAGATACTCTGCCGCCACAATTACGAGTCCTAAGCGTTACAAGCGGCGGGTGGGATGCGTCCTTTGACTATGTTCGTGCTCATGTGGAATATTCTACGAACAATGGTAGCACCTATACGGCATTTCCCGGTTCGCCGGCTCTATATAACACAAATGCCACCTACAATGCACCTGCTGCGAATATTACCCATGTGCGTTGGCGATTCGAATACGACCCCGATAAGACTGCGCCGTTCAACTTCACGCAGCCCGGACTGCCCTATACCTGGTCGTTCGCCAGCAGCCCTGAAATTCGTGTTACTCCCCGCTCCACGGCTACAGTTGCAGATCCCCCCTCTGGCGCGGCCATGCCAGCTGCGGTAGCGGGCAGCACCTACACAAACTGTGTACAAACCACTCGCACCGATAGCAGTGGCAGCCCGATCACAGATGCTTGTAATAATGAAACGATGACTGTGCAGGGGAATCTGGTCAGTCTGCGCACATCCAAGAATGAGACCCCTGGTAAACCTTGGGATGACTTGGATGATCCCACGATTCTAACCTTCACACCCGACACTCAAATTCTGCCCGGGGATACCATCCGCTATACAATCACCCTCGAACTGACCGAACGCTCCTCAGAAGCTTTGCTCAACCCAACCATTCAGGATACCCTGCCTGGGGATACTGCTTCTCCAGTTGGACCAGACTTTGTCTTCGTGCGCAATGGCACTGCCACTCTCGATGGTGGAGCGGTTGTCCAACCTATCTTTACACAGGTCGGGCAGACGCTCAAATGGGAATGGCCCAGCCTGACCGTTACTCCGCTGCCGCTGGGTAGTCGTTACCTAACTGTCGAGTTCTATGGTTACATTCCGCGTGGTCAGGACCCTGGTACCTATACCAACAATTTATATGCCCTCACCGACTCAACACAGGTGGTTTGCGAGATCGGCTCACAAATAGCAGATGCTGGCGATGTAGATACAGATGGGAACATTGCTGAGTTTGGTTGTAATAACCCTGATCCCTATGTAGTTGAACGTTCTGCAGCGCTGCGCGGCGAGAAATGGATTCGCAGTATTTCTCCTGACAATAATCAGGTTGTACTTGCAAGCAACTTCCTGCCGGATGCCACCTGTCCGAACGGCGGTACGAGCGGGTTGACTAATATCCCCACCAACCCCTTCACTCGCTTCCCTTGTATTTCGCAAGCATTCCCTGAAGGCGCACTCAGTTCCACTCAATTTTCGCCTCCCCCGACAGACCTGAGTATTGATGATTTTGAATATAACCTGCGTGTCTTCAATGATGGCAACGTGCCGATGTTGGAATATGTCTTATATGACATTCTGCCTCGTGTCGGCGATACAGGATCGGGAGGAGTGCTGTCCAACACGGCTCGCAGTTCTGAATTCCGCCCCAGCCTGACCGGTCCCATTCAGTTTTTACAAGGCCCAGGCGGTTTGGCCTCAACTGACTTTACCATTGAATACAACTTAACGACAAACCCCTGCCGACCGGAGGTCTTTGATCAACCGGTGGGTGCAAACGTGCCGGGTGGCTGTGACAATACCTGGGTCCTCGCCGCCGGAGTTACTGACTGGACACTTGTGCGTTCCTACCGCATTCGTTTGAACAATGATGGATCGCTGCTCTCCCCAAGCATTGCCAATGCAGTGCCTGCTGGCAACGAATTGCGCTTCGGTGTGCCAATGAACATCCCCGCTGATGCGCTACCCACAGGCTTCGACACCGACGATGCTCTTTCACACGAGATCGCATGGAATTCATTTTCACATGTTGGTTCGTATGATAAAGATGGCGGCGCTCCGGTCGTACTTGAAGATTTACTTGCTTCTGAACCGCGCAAAGTCGGCATTACTGTGCCAGAACGAATGAGCGTGGGCAACCGTGTCTGGCGCGACGCCGATAACAGCGGCACGATCAACGCACCTGACGATACTACACCTGGTATTGCCAATGTGGTGGTGAATTTGTACCGTGATGCGGACAATAATGGCACCCCCGATGGACCTGCCATTGATTCGACCTTGACAGATATACAGGGTTACTACCTGTTTAGTAACATCCCCTATGATTCGGGAAACATAAACAATAATCGTTATGTCATCGGTATCCCGGCTGGTAACTTTGACCTTGTTGGCGATCCTCTTTATCAATTACGAAGCAGTACTGGAACACCTGCGAGTGCCACATATACTGCTCCTACTTCGAACACGATTGACAGCGCCGATGATGGCATCGACCCGGCCATTGCCGGGCAGGAGGTCTTGAGTTGGTCATTTACTTTGCAGCCCGGCACCGAACCTACTGTCGAGGCTGACCTTTCAAATAACAATCGCGATGGTTTGCCAGGCCTGCGCCGCGGCGTCAACGGTGAACGTGATAACAACAGTGATCTCACTCTCGACTTCGGCTTCTTTGGCGGCTCAGATGTGCCTTTCAGCATTGGTAACCACGTCTGGAAAGATAACGGACAAACTGCTGCGCCTGGTGTTTATAACTTTGCTGAACGTAACGATGGCATTCGCCAGTCCACCGAACCCCCGGTCGTGGGCGCATTAGTGCGGCTGTACCGCGATGGCGATGCTGATGGAATCCCCCAGGCTGACGAATTGATTCGCACGGATCTAACCGACGCGGAAGGATTCTACCTTTTCGACAACCTCGACCCTGGTCCATACTTCGTTGAGATCCCAGCTAGTAACTTCCAATCCGGTGGTCCGCTAGTTGGTTGGTATAGCAGTCAAGTGACCGGCACGGAGAACGTCGGCGTGCCGGGCAATCCCAACGCGCCGAGTATGGATAGAGACGATAACGGTATCGATAATAACTTCCCCGAAACTAACGGCATATTCAGCAGCGTTATCGTGTTGACGCGTAATGTGAATGAACCAACAGGTGAAAGTCATCTGAGCAGTGATACCGGCAACCTGCCGGGCTTCAATCCCACAGTTGACGATGGTCCTGGTTCCATCGGACGCTTCGGTGAAATTGATACTACCAGCAACGTAACCGTCGACTTTGGTTTTATCCCACCAATGAGCTTGGGCAACCGCGTCTGGATTGATGAAGGCGCGGGGACAACGCCCTTCCGCACGGGCTACAATAATGGGCTGCAGGATGGAACCGAAGTGGGCGTCAATGGCGTCACTGTCCAACTGTGGCGCGATACTGATGGTACGCCCGGCTTGCAAATCGCAACCGATACCCTGATGGACACCGATACTACCGACGCCACCGGTTACTACTTGTTCGAACGTTTGCAGCCGGGCAACAATTATTTCGTGCGCATCCCCACATCTAACTTTACCGGTGGTGGCGCATTGGTTAACTACCTGAGCAGCACCGACGCGAACCAGACCACCCCACCCGCCGACAATGCTGAAGACATCGACGACAACGGCGTGGACAATGCCACGCCTGCCACAAACGGCATCAACAGCACGGTCATTGCCATGTCCTATAACGGCGAGCCGCTCACACCCGTTAACGAGACCGACATCAACACCAGTGGCACGTACGGCCCCAACAATGTAGGTAACTATGGACAGGAAGATGAAGATAGCAACCTGACCATCGACTTCGGCTTTGTGCGTCCGCCGCGCAGTATCGGCAATCGTGTCTGGTATGACCCCGATAATAGTGGATCGATTAATGCAGGGGACGATTTCAACACCGGCACCCCCGGCGACCAGCCTGGTATTCCGGGTGTGCGCGTAAGCCTATACCTGGACGTCAATAATGACGATATTCCAGACGATATTGGCGTGATTGGCGACCGTACTGACGATTGGGTTGCTTGGGATACTACCGACGCAACTGGTTACTATCTGTTCGATAAATTGCCGCCCAACCGCTACATTGTCGGTGTAGATCGCGTTAACTTCACGGCTGGCAATGTGTTGGAGGAATATAATAGCAGCCGCGGCAGTGTGGACAACGCCGTCAACAATACCAATCAGCTCGATAATGGTGTCGATCGCTTCCTGCGCGCCGATCCGGTGGCTTCGCCACATGGCATTATTTCCACCAATATCGATTTGAGATCAACCCCTGTCGGAGCACCGACCAATGATGATGCCGCGGGAACGATCAGTGGGCAGACTGACCCAGGCCTACCTACAAACGATGATTTTAACCCAACCGGTTGGGATGGACCCACACCCGGTTCGCGCGGACGCTTTGGTGAGGCGGACAACAACAGCGACCTGACCATCGACTTTGGCTTTTTCGTTCCCATGAGTCTGGGAAATCGCGTTTGGATCGATGATGGCACAGGCGGCGGCATATCCAATAATGGCATTATGGACGGTGCAGAACTGCCTCGAGCCAATGTGCGCGTTGAACTCTATCGTGATGCCAACCTGGATGGTGTTCCTGATACCGGGCTTGTAGGCTTTGATACGACCGACGCGAATGGCTTTTACCTGTTCGATTACCTGGCACCTGGACCCTACGTGGTTGTCATTCCAACTTCCAACTTTACTGGTGTCGGCCCGTTGGTGGGCTACAACTCCAGCGCGCCTACTGGCACAGAAACTGTCGGTGTTGTGGGTAATCCCTATACACCTAATACCGACCGCGACGATAACGGACTCAATGTTGGCACTGCCCCCACCGTGGGTGGCGTGCGCAGCGGTACGATCCTTCTGGTGCGCGACGGTGAACCGACTGGCGAAACCGAACTCAGCGGCCAGATTGACCCCCTCACACCCACCAATGATGACTTCAGTCCGACTGGTTGGGATGGACCCACACCCGGTTCACGCGGACGCTGGGAAGAAAGCGATGATAACAGCAACCTGACCATCGACTTTGGTTTTATCCCGGTTTATGCATTGGGCAACCGTGTTTTCTTTGATACCAACAATAACAGCCTGTACGACGGAGCCACCGAGGTTGGTGTAAACAATGTCAGAGTGCAACTCTTTGCATCTAACGGAACAACAGAAATCATCACGGGTGCAGATGGCATTCTCTACACCGCAGATGATGGCTGGGGTCCTGATGGAATCAATGGCAATGCAGATGATGGCACGGGCGGCATGTTGACAGCAGGCGGTGGTTACTATCGCTTTGATAACCTCCCTGCGGGTGACTATCTGGTCAGAATCCCTGCCAGCAATTTTGCTTCTGGGCAACCCCTGTTCAGAACGTGGTCTTCGGCCACCACCATCAGCAACGCAGGCGTTATCAGCGAAACGACTGCGCCCGATCCTGACCTGATTGTGACCGACTCAGATGACAATGGATCCTTAGTTAGCGGCAACGTTGATTCCTCTGTGGTCACCCTCGGTCCGCTCGCTACCCCCGAACCACTTGGTGAGACCGACCTAAGTGGTGGTCAGGGCCAGCCTGACGCACAAGCCAATATGACCGTGGATTTCGGTTTCTACACCATCACCCTGGGCAATGTGGTTTGGCATGATAACGGCGCTGGTGGCGGAACTCCCAACGACGGTATTCAAAATGGTACAGAGCCGGCTATCGATGGCGTTACCGTGCAGCTTTGGTCGCAAGACCTTTCGACACAACTGGCTAGCACCACAACGGCTGGCGGCACTTATAATTTCCCGGGTTTGGTGGCGGGCAATTATGTTGTTCGCATCCCGGCGTCTGATTTCAACACTGGTGGAATCTTGCAAAATTATCGTTCCAGCACCGGCGCAGTTCCGCCATCGACATATGAACCTGCTCCAAACCCCGACGTGACCACGGTCGACTCGGACGATAACGGCACTGAGACGGGTGGTTCTTTAGGTGCAGGTGGTTATGTTCAGACCAGCGCCTTTGCATTGACCCCGGCAGGTGAACAAGCGGTCACCAACGCCAATGGCCTGACTACCGAAAATCGCGTTGACTTTGGTGTGGTTGATTTGGTTGCGCTGGGCAACCGCGTTTGGTTCGACATGGGAGCAGGAGCGTTCTACAACAACGGCATTTTGGATGTAGGCGAAAGCACCGTGAACAACGTGACCGTCCAGTTGTACACCTCGGCAGGCGTGGAAGTGCCCGTGGGTCCAGATGGTATTCTGGGTACGGGCGATGATGCGCTGGGCGGTGTTCAGACCTCCGGCGGTGGATACTATCGCTTTGACCGCTTGTATCCTGGAACCTACTATGTCCAGATCCCAGCGAGTGAATTCCAAGCAGGCGGCGATCTCTTCAGCTATGTTTCCAGCCTGGGAGCAGGAGCCAACGAGACCAGCGATAACAATGCGGACGAGAATGGTATTGATGTCGCGACACTGACCACGACTGGTATTCGTACTCAGAATTACACACTTCTGCCGAATACCGAACAGACGGGTGAAGACCAGACGAACTATAGCGGTGTCTTGGATGATAACAACGTCAACTTCACAGCAGACCTAGGCTTCACGCAGTTGGTCGCCATCGGCAACCGCATTTGGTTTGATGATGGTTTTGGCGGCGGTACACCAAACAATGGTATTCAGGATGTTGGTGAAATTGGTGTGTTAAATGTGGACGTGCAACTGTATCGCGTGGGTGATACCCCCGGCGTGACCGTACCGGTGGCGACCACGACCACCGATGCTAACGGCAACTATCAGTTCAACAATCTGAACCCGGGCAATTACTTTGTTCACATCCCTGCCAGTGAGTTCCAGGCTGGGCAGCCGCTGTTCGGCTCCGTCTCCTCGACGGGCAACGGCTCGAACGAGACCTCGGATCAAAATGCCGATGAAAACGGGATCGACGCTGTCTCTTTGCCAACAAATGGCATTAGCAGTACACCATATACACTTACCCCGAACAGTGAGACCACCACGGATGATGAATCCAGCTACACTGGCTATCTGGATGATGACAACGTCAACTTCACAGCAGACTTCGGTTTCCTGCAAAAGGTCGCCATTGGTAATGTCGTCTGGGCGGACAATGGTGCGGGCGGTGGTACCCCCAACGATGGCATCCAGAATGGCACTGAACCAGGTATTCAATCCGTTGACCTTCAACTCTATCGCGTCGGCGATACGCCTGGCGTGACGGCTCCGTTAAGAACTACCACAACCGATGCGAGCGGCTACTATGTGTTCGACGATCTGATCGCCGGAGACTACTTTATCTTTATTCCGGCGAGTGAATTCCAGCCAGGTGGCACATTGGAGAACTATCGCTCCAGCACAGGCAACGGTGCGGATGAGACCACCGACCAAAGCGGCGATGAGAATGGCATCGATAACGCCTCCCCGGCGACGAATGGCATCAGCAGCACGCCATACACGCTTCAACCTAACAGCGAACCGACGGGCGAACCGCAGCCGAACTACACTGGCGCTTTGGACGACAACGACGTCAACTTCACAGCCGATTTTGGTTTCACAGACCTGGTGGCATTGGGCAACCGCATCTGGTTCGACACAGGAGCGGGAGCGTTCTACAACAACGGCATTTTGGATGTAGGCGAAAGCACCGTGAATAATGTAACGGTCCAGTTGTACACCTCGGCAGGCGTGGAAGTGCCTGTGGGTCCAGATGGGATTCTGGGCACGGGCGATGACGCATTGGGCGGTGTTCAGACCTCCGGCGGCGGATACTATCGCTTTGATCGCCTGTATTCCGGGACTTACTATGTCCAGATCCCGGCGAGTGAATTCCAGGTGGGTGGTGACTTGTTTGGCTACGTTTCCAGCTTGGGAGCAGGAGCCAACGAGACCAGCGACAACGACGCGGACGAGAACGGCATTGATGTCGCTACACTGACCACGACTGGCATTCGTACGCAAGATTACACACTTCTGTCGAACACGGAAGTGACCGGTGAAGACCAGACGAACTATAGCGGTGTCTTGGATGACGACAACGTCAACTTCACAGCAGACCTAGGCTTCACACAGTTGGTCGCCATCGGCAACCGCATTTGGTTCGATGTCGGCAATGGTGGAGGAGTTATCAATGACGGCATCCAGAACGGTGCCGAAGCGGGTGTACCGAGTGTGGACGTGGAACTGTATCGTGTGGGTGATACCCCCGGCGTGACCGTGCCGGTGGCGACTACGACCACAGACGTCAGCGGCAACTATCAGTTCAACAACCTGAACCCGGGCAATTACTTTGTTCACATCCCTGCCAGTGAGTTCCAGGCTGGGCAGCCGCTGTTCGGCTCCGTCTCCTCGACGGGCAACGGCTCGAACGAGACCTCGGATCAAAATGCCGATGAAAACGGGATCGACGCTGTCTCTTTGCCAACAAATGGCATTAGCAGTACACCATATACACTTACCCCGAACAGTGAGACCACCACGGATGATGAATCCAGCTACACTGGCTATCTGGATGATGACAACGTCAACTTCACAGCAGACTTCGGTTTCCTGCAAAAGGTCGCCATTGGTAATGTCGTCTGGGCGGACAATGGTGCGGGCGGTGGTACCCCCAACGATGGCATCCAGAATGGCACTGAACCAGGTATTCAATCCGTTGACCTTCAACTCTATCGCGTCGGCGATACGCCTGGCGTGACGGCTCCGTTAAGAACTACCACAACCGATGCGAGCGGCTACTATGTGTTCGACGATCTGATCGCCGGAGACTACTTTATCTTTATTCCGGCGAGTGAATTCCAGCCAGGTGGCACATTGGAGAACTATCGCTCCAGCACAGGCAACGGTGCGGATGAGACCACCGACCAAAGCGGCGATGAGAATGGCATCGATAACGCCTCCCCGGCGACGAATGGCATCAGCAGCACGCCATACACGCTTCAACCTAACAGCGAACCGACGGGCGAACCGCAGCCGAACTACACTGGCGCATTGGACGACAACGACGTCAACTTCACAGCCGATTTTGGTTTCACAGATCTGGTGGCATTGGGCAACCGCGTTTGGTTCGACATGGGAGCAGGAGCGTTCTACAACAACGGCATTTTGGATGTAGGCGAAAGCACCGTGAATAATGTAACGGTCCAGTTGTACACCTCGGCAGGCGTGGAAGTGCCCGTGGGTCCAGATGGTATTCTGGGTACGGGCGATGATGCGCTGGGCGGTGTTCAGACCTCCGGCGGTGGATACTATCGCTTTGACCGCTTGTATCCTGGAACCTACTATGTCCAGATCCCAGCGAGTGAATTCCAAGCAGGCGGCGATCTCTTCAGCTATGTTTCCAGCCTGGGAGCAGGAGCCAACGAGACCAGCGATAACGACGCGGACGAGAATGGTATCGATGTCGCGACACTGACTACGACCGGTATTCGTACGCAGGATTACACACTTCTGTCGAACACGGAAGTGACCGGTGAAGACCAGACGAATTACACGGGTACGCTGGATGACGACAACGTCAACTTCACAGCAGACCTAGGCTTCACACAATTGGTCGCCATCGGCAACCGCATTTGGTTCGATGTCGGGAATGGCGGAGGAGTTATCAATGACGGCATCCAGAACGGTGCCGAAGCGGGTGTACCGAGTGTGGACGTGGAGCTATATCGCGTGGGTGATACCCCCGGCGTGACCGTGCCTGTGGCGACCACGACCACCGATGCTAACGGCAACTATCAGTTCAACAATCTGAACCCGGGCAATTACTTTGTTCACATCCCTGCCAGTGAGTTCCAAGCTGGACAGCCGCTTGTTGGTCTTGTTTCTTCGACCAACAATGGCGCAAATGAAACCAGCGACCAGACAGCGGACGAGAACGGCATTGACGCAGTCAACCCGGCAGTCACCGGCATCAGCAGTACCCCATACACGCTCTCGCCGAACACGGAAGTGACCGGAGAAGACCAGACCAGCTACACCGGCTATCTGGACGATGACAACGTCAATTTCACGGCAGACTTCGGATTTGTGGGCATCCTCGGCGCTGTGACCAAAACCATGACTAACACCAATGAAACCTTCACTACCGGCACGGATGTTGCCATTGGTGAGATCGTCACGTACGAAGTTTTGGTCAATCTCCCGATCGGTACGCCGTTGACCAACGTCACCGTCACAGATCAAATGGATAAAGGCTTGGCGTTTGTGGATTGTTTGCTTGTGGAAGTAGCAGGTGTTAACCAGACTGCAACTGCCTGCCCGCCCGCGGTATCATCAATCACGAATCCGGGTGACTTGCCCGGCAACCCAGCCAACCCTGGTAGACAGGTCATCTTTACGCTTGGTAACATCCCTGCTCAACCGGCAGCGGCAACTATTCGAATTCAATACCGCGCCATTGTTTTGGATGTGGTTGAGAATCAACAAGGCGTTAACTTAAACAACAGCGTCACCTGGGCGTTTACAGGCGGATCGTTCACTACCAGCTCGCCGAATGTTGAAATCATCGAACCAGATCTGTCCATTGATAAATCTGCCATACCAAACGCGGGTGTTGCCATCGGTACCCCGATCCAGTTCTCTTTGACGATCAACCATACCGTGCTTAGTTCAGTGGATGCCTTTGATGTTGTGGTGACGGATATCCTGCCACCAGAATTGGAATATATTCCGTGTTCCATTACTTACACGGGTCTTGCACCTACCAACCCGGTGGCACCCGCTTACTGCCCCGGTGCCACATCCAACCTCATCTTTGAGTGGGATGTCTTCCCCTTAGGTGCAACAGCTACTATTACGTTCAATGCGCGTTTAGTGAATACACCTGCGGCAAATACTGCCAATGTAGCGTGGACTTCCCTGCCTATCGACCCGGGTCCGGGTGGCTTGCCTGTTCAATTAAGTACTCATAACACTGAATCGACCGAGCGTTGGTACGATCCGCTTGATGACGTGAACATCTATGCTGTCTTTGACACAGTCACTATCAACGCACCTCCCACGGGTGGTACAACGACTGACGATGAAGATGCATCTATTCCAAATATCCTGCCAAAGACAGGCTTTGCACCCAATCGGTTCACTGCTCTTCCTGAACAGCCTGCCGAGAAGATGTACAGCAATACAGATGTCTGGCTGGAAGTACCGCGCCTTGGCTTGGCGATGCCTATTGTGGGCGTCCCGATCATCGGTGAAGACTGGGATGTCTCATGGTTATGGAATGAAGCAGGCTGGCTCGAAGGCACGGCATTCCCGAGTTGGCAGGGTAACAGCGTACTCACCAGCCATGTGACGTTGTCAAACGGTGAAGAGGGACCGTTTGCGAAGCTTGGCGAGCTGAAGTATGGTGACCGCATCATTGTCCATGCGTATGGCGAGTCCTTCATCTACGAAGTGCGCCAGAACCGGACGGTGAAGCCAGGTAATACGAGTGTCCTTCAGCACGAAGACAAAGCCTGGCTAACTCTGTTGACCTGCAAGACGTACAACGAAGCTACGGATACATATGCCGATCGTATTGCGGTTCGTGCAGTATTGATCGGTTCAGCGGAGGATAAAACCTCCAGTAGAACCAATATCCGCTAGTGGAAACAGGCAAGAGCGGCGTCGAGAGGCGTCGCTCTTGTTTTTAAATCCATAATTGAAAATGCAATTCATGACTGTGCTGGGTATAATCGACACATGGCAGCCAAACATCCTCTCAAGATATTCATTAGCTACGCGTCTGCAGATCGTCCGCAAGCGCAAAAACTTCATGACCATCTGCACTCTCTGGGCACAGACCCCTGGTTCGATGTGGAAGACCTTCTGCCCGGGCAGGATTGGAAGATGGAAATTTCAAAAGCGTTGGATGAAACCGACCTGATCTTACTTTGCCTTTCGAAGAAATCTGTAAGTAAAGAGGGATACGTCCAAAAGGAAATGCGCCTCGCTCTCGACCGGGCACTGGAGATTCCACCTGGAGAGATTTTCCTAATCCCAGCCCGCTTTGAAGAAGTGGATCTGCCTTATAGCTTGCGCGATTTTCAATGGGTGGATCTGTATACCGAAAGCGGCATGAGGAAACTTTTGAAAAGCCTGACCCTGCGTGCTGAAAAAGTGGGTGCGATTTTGCCATCTGCCGATGGGTCGCCAGCACCGAAGATAGAAAAAGATAAGACTGGCAAAAAAAGACCAGCAACCAAAAAGAAACCTTCTAGCACTGTCATTCAAATCAACGGCAATGTCACTGGTTCGAATATCGTTATCGGAAATGACAATACTGTAGAAAATACTTCTAACGATTGATCAAAAAAGACCTTCGAGGCAACTCGAAGGTCTTTAAAAATTTACTTGCTTACCCTTGCATCAATTCTTTTTCGCCTTGGGTCAATACTTCTTCAAAGATCCGCAAGCCTTCATCCACTTCACTTTTGCTAATGGAAAGCGGCGGAGCAATTCGAATGACACTCTGACCACAAGAAAGCATCAATAACCCGTGCTCGTACGCTAGGTCTACAACGCGATCTGTCAACTTTTTGGCTGGCTCTTTGGTTTCGCGGTCTTTTACGAATTCCACGCCGATCATTAATCCCTTGCCGCGCACCTCGCCAATGCTGGGATGGCGAGCCTGGATTTCCATCAGCGCGTCCATGGCATACTCACCAACCTCTTTTGCATTTTGCATATATTGTTTTTCAACCAGGTCAATTGTAGCCAAAGCGGCGGCGCAGGATATGGGGTTCCCGCCATAAGTGTTGCCATGGGTGCCGATTTCCCAATCCATGACTGATTTTCGTGCGATGCATGCACCGAGCGGCATGCCCGAGGCAATTCCCTTTGCCGAGGTGATGATATCCGGCTCCACGCCGAAATGTTCGATCGCCCACCATTTCCCAGTACGCCCCATGCCAGATTGGACTTCATCAAGGATCAGCAGAATGCCGTGCTTGTCGCAGAATTTTCGCAAGGCAGGGTAAAACCCATCTGGCGGGACAATATAACCGCCTTCGCCTTGAATGGTTTCCACCAGTACGCCTGCTACTTCTTTTGCAGGCAGAATCTGGGCAATGATCTCTTCTTCGATATAACGAACCACAGCTTCCCCATAATCTTCGCCTTTGCGCCTTTCCAATATCGCACGGTATGGATTGGGGTAGGGGGCATGGGTCACGCCGTTCATCAACGGATAGAACCCACTATGATATTTCGATTTGCTGGCAGTGAAGGTCACAGCGCCCATGGTGCGTCCATGGAAGGCGCCAGTGAACCCGATAAAGTTCGAGCGTTTGGTGTGATACCGAGCTAGTTTGATCGCCGCTTCAACAGCTTCTGTGCCGGAGTTCGTCATGAACGAAAGCGCATCTTCTTTGAAGGGAGCGATCTCACTTAATTTTTCGCCAAGGCGGATCCAGTTCTCGTGATAGAAATCCGAAGAAATGTGAATGAACTTTTCTGCCTGTTCCTGAATGGCTTTAACGACCTGTGGGTGAGCATGCCCGGTGGATACTACGGCGATACCGCCCATGAAATCCAAAAATCGGTTTCCATCCACATCCCAAACCTCTGTGCCTTTGCCATGGTCCATCGCAAATGGATATCCACGCGGATAAGAGGGTGAGATCACCTTCTGGTCCCTTTCGATCATGGCTTTTGCCTTCGGACCGGGAAGATTTGTTTTTTTCATGAATACTCCTTGAAATGGATTAAGAACGAGACTTCATTTCTGCCAGTGCACGGGCACCTAACAACCCTGCATCGTCGCCCAATTGAGCCTGGGTGATGACCAATCCCTCCAGATACCGCGGGTGGAAGACGCGCTTCTTTAAACTGGTTTCAAACGGGTCAAATAACAACTTGCCAACTTGCGAAACCCCGCCGCCAAAAATAATAATAGAGGGGTCAAAAGCATGCAGGAAGGAGGCAACCCCGATACCAAGATACTCGCCCGCGCGTTGATACGCTCTGATCGCAAGCTCATCTCCGGCTAGAGCTGCTTCTGAAACATCGCGAGCTGTCATTTCCTGACCTCGTTTCAATATGGACGTTGCACCTGCTTCTAATTCTGCGATCACATACTTTACGATCGCAGGTCCGGAAGAGAATGCTTCCAAATGTCCATTAAACCCGCAAGAACAGGGTGGACCATCAGGGTCGATGATGCAATGACCTAATTCGGCTGCAAGCCCATGAAAGCCTTGCAGCAATCTTTTGTCGGTAATGACTCCTGCGCCAATGCCTGTGCTGACTGTAATGTACAACACATGGTGATGTCCCTTTCCGGCTCCATAGCGATACTCGCCCAGACCGGCAAGATTTGCATCATTATCAAGATAGGTCTTTACACCAAAATGTTTTTCCACATTCGGCGCAAGCGGAAAATTATGCCATTCTGGGTTATTGGGCGGAGCCAGCAAATACCCCGTGTGTGGGTCAAGTGGACCAGGAGAACCGAGACCGATGGCAGTAACACTATCGTTTTTGGGCCAGACATCTTCGATCACACGGATGAGACGGTTCAACCCGCCGGATTCTGAGGCGAGGGTGCGAATCTTTTTATGTTTGATCGGTTGGATTTCATCTTGCGCATAGGCAGCGGCGCGCATATGCGTCCCGCCAATATCGACGGCAATGATCGTGGGCATAAACGCCATTATACCGTATGGCATTTTTGCTAGTTGAAAGGAACAAGCTCGAGATTTATTCCGTCAAAAAGCACACTCCAACATAGTGAAGTGTGCTCTATTTTTATCATCTCATACTTGATTAGCGAAGAACCGCGATTTGTGGCTTTGTTTTATGCCAATCCGTCGCCTCTTGATAGGTATACCCAATGCGTAAAACACCTGACTCATTCCATGCACGGGAGACAACTTGCAAACCGATCGGCAACCCGTCCTTTGTAAAACCGCAAGGGACGGATAGCGCGGGCAGGTGAGTGAGATTAAAGGGCGATGTAAAGCGGGTTAATAGACGGGCTCGTTCAACCGCATTCTCACCCTCAAGGACTGGCGCGGGGATGGGTGTGGTGGGGAGGATAAGCGCGTCATACGCCTCGAACAAAAGCTCGCATCGCCTACGGACCTCAGCCTGGGTGCGCCGTGCAAGCGCATACTCGCTGGATGTGAAGCCTGCTCCCGTCTCCAGGCGTTTACGTACATCCTCACCAAACCAATCAGGGTGTTCTTTCAATCGCTCGCGATGGAAGGCGGCGCCGTCTGCCTGTGTCATCAAGGCATTGGCAAGGGCAGCTTCACGCAGAAAATCCGTGTTGAGTTCTTCAATGATCGCCCCATGTTGCGATAGCACATCGGCGGCATTACGTACCGCCGCTAAAACTTCGGGGTGAGTCACTTCTTCTATAAATTCACCGACGGCAAATGCCACTTTGCGGTCGCGGATCGTATCGCGCATATGACTGGAGAAATCTCCCGGCAAGGTCTTATAGGATGCCGGGTCTTCACTATCATATCCTCCCATGATCTGCAAAAATAAGGCAGCATCTTCGACGCGTTTTGTGATGGGACCGGCATGATCGAGATTCCAGGAAAGCGGCAGGATGCCCCTCAAGCTGACTCTGCCATAGGTGGGTTTGAGCCCAACCACTCCGCACAATGAAGCAGGGATGCGGATCGAACCGCCCGTGTCTGTTCCGAGTGCGGCGAGCGACATGCCTGTTGCGACAGCAACCGCACTGCCACCTGAAGAGCCGCCCGGCGTGCGGGTCACATCCCAGGGGTTGCGGCATGCGCCGAAATGCGGGTTGTTGTTCGTAACACCGAGTGCGATCTCATGTGTGTTGGTTTTGCCAATAATGTGCGCGCCTGCTTTTTTGATTTTTTCCACTACAAAGGCATCTTCGTTTGGAATGTGATCTGCGAAGAATTTGGATCCGCCTGTGGAGCGGATGCCTTTGGTATTGTAAAGATCCTTAACGGCAACCGGAATTCCTTGAAGCGGAAGATACCCCGTAG
>JAFLCF010000169.1 GCA_017303735.1 Anaerolineae bacterium | reverse complement strand
CGACCTTGAAAATCTCGTCAACGAAGCGGCAATTTTATCCGCTCGCCGCAATAAGAAATCCATCGGTCAACCCGAATTGGAAGAAGCCATCGAACGCGTGGTGATGGGACCGGAACGCAAGAGCCGTCTCATTTCGGATGAAGAGAAGCGCATCATTGCCTACCATGAGGCTGGTCATGCCATCGTAGCCAATGCCATCGCTGAAGCCGACCCCGTCCAAAAAGTGACCATCGTCGGTCGCGGACAAGCCGGTGGCGTGACATGGTTCCGCCCCGACGAAGACCGCATGCTCATGTCCCGCAAGAAAATGCTTGCCACACTCGCCTATGCCCTGGGTGGACGCGCCGCCGAAGAACTCGTCTTCGATGACATCACCTCTGGTGCATCTGGCGATATTGAGCAGGTGACCCGCATGGCGCGTGCCATGGTGACCCGCCTCGGTATGAGTGCTGAAATGGGTACCCTCGTCTATGGTCAGCAGGAAGAGTTGATCTTCCTCGGACGTGAAATCTCCAACCAGCGCGATTACTCCGAAGCCGTTGCCGAACAGATCGACCGCGAAGTTCGCAAACTAGTGGAAGATGCCTACAAGCAAGCGCGCGCGACTGTCAAGAAATACCGCAAGCAATTGGACCTTGTTGCCAAGAAACTTCTCGAGGTTGAATCCATCACTCGCGAAGAGTTCGAACAGCTCTTCCCGCCGCCTTTCGGCAAGAAGAGCGGAACTCCGCAGTTGACGTAATCTGTGATATGTAAAAAGCCCCTCCATTTTGGAGGGGCTTTTTTTGATTCTTTCCGAATTACGCGTTGTGTATTACTTCGCGCCTTCTTTGTGCTGCCTCACCAACTCACGGCGCAAGATCTTTCCGACCGTGGTCTTGGGCAACTCGCTGCGGAATTCCACATAGCGCGGAACTTTGTAGGGCGCGAGGCGTTCTTTGCAGAACTCTTTCAACTCGTCTTCGGTCATGCTTTCGCCAGGTTTGAGCACCACCCAGGCTTTGACCGTTTCGCCGCTCTTCGGGTCAGGAATGCCGCCCACGCCGACCTCAAGAACCTTGGGGTTGTCCATAATGGCTTCTTCCACTTCACGGGGCCACACTTGGAATCCACCCGGTTTGATCAGTTCTTTCTTGCGGTCAACGATATAGAAATAGCCATCTTCATCCATACGGGCAATGTCGCCGGTGAAGAGCCAGGTCTTGCCGTCCTTCAATGTGCGCAAGGAGTTGGCAGTCTCGGTGGGCATATTATGATAGCCCTTCATCACCTGCGGACCGTTGACCACAATCTCGCCGATCTCACCAAGCGGCATTTCAGTTTCGCCGTCGTCAAGGCTGATGAGTTTCATATCCACATCTGGCAGGGGCATACCAATCGAGCCGGTCTTATTTACACCGTTGAGCGGGTTGCAGGTCACGGCAGTCGGCGCTTCAGACATGCCGAAACCTTCGAATACCTTGCCGCCCGTCAAACGCTCGAATTCTTCCTTGGTCTCACGCATCAAAGCCGCCGAACCGGAGATACAGGCTTTGATCGAAGAGAGGTCGTATTTACCAGCTTTCACATCGGGGTGATTATTGAGCGCGTTATAAAGCAAAGGCACACCGGGGAAGATGGTCGCCTTGTACTTGCTGATATTATCGAGAACATCCTTAAAATCACGCGCATTTGGAATCATGACCATGGTCGCGCCAGATGCCATGGCAAAGCTCATGCCCGCCACCATGCCATACACATGGAAGAGCGGAATGCCCATCAGCACCACTTCTTTGCCTTCTTCCAAACCGGTCATCCATAACTTGATCTGTAAGGTGTTTGCCACTACATTGCGGTGCATGGCAACGGCGCCTTTCGGCACACCGGTCGTGCCGCCGGAATATTGGAAGAGAGCCGTATCATCCGGCTGAATGTCAATATTCGGTTTGGAAGCACCGGCATGCTTCTTGAGCAGGTCCTGCATCCAAAAATCCGAGCCTTCAAGCTCATGGAGGCGGTCGCCGCCCTTCTTTTCTCGAAGCAGGGTATACAACACACGGGTAACGGGGGGCAGGGCTTCCTTCAAGTTCGAAACGATGATCTTCTTGAGTCCCGACTTTTTCCGCACTTCTTTGAGCGTGTTATAGAAGCGCGTCAGCGTGAACATCACTTCGATGCCCGCATCATTCACCGGCGTAAGCACTTCTTCCACAGGGTAGGTGGGGTTCACAGCCACCACCACACCGCCTGCTTTCAAAATGCCGAAAAAGGCGGCTACAAATTGCGGCAGGTTCGGCATAAAGATACCCACCCGGTCGCCCTTTTTCACGCCCATTTCCACTAGTGCCGCAGCCATCGCGTTCGACTGCTCGTTCATCTCCCGATATGAAATGACCGCGCCCTTAAAGATCGTACAGGCGTGGTCAGGATATTTGCGCGCGGCTTCTTCCAAAAAGTGAAACAGCGGCGCTTTCGGGTAATCAATTGTTTGTGGCACACCTTTATCATAGTGCGCCAGCCAGGGTTTGTTGCTCATACTTCCTCCTCCATTGGTTTGTTGGACTGTTGAAGCTGAAACTAAAAGGAAGTATATACGTGAAGATATTAAAAGTCAATTACAACACTGATTTTTATGCTAAGTTACGGATGAGAATTTCAATTTCATTGAGTAAATTTTCACGTTCAAGATGGAACCAATGAATGGATGCATCTGACTTTTTGAACCAATTTCCCTGCCTGCGCACGAAGACGCGAGTAATGCGCCTCATTTCGACTTTGGCTTGTTCCACCGTCATCGAGCCTTGTGCCACGCTGACACATTCCCTGTACCCAATAGCAGACATACTTGGCAAAGTGGGGGAGTATCCTTTACCCAATAAACCTTTGACCTCATCCACCAAACCATCTGCAAACATTTTCTCGATACGTTCATCCACCCGTTGATACAACTCCTCACGCGGACGGGTCAAGCCGATGGTGATCAAGTGATACGGCGAATCGCCAGAGCCGCGTTGTTCAGAGAATCTTCTTCCAGTCGTGAAGATCACTTCCAATGCCCGTATCGTGCGGCGGACATTACGCAAGTCGATGGCTTGTGCCGCTTCAGGGTCGAGGATCTTAAGTTTAGCGTGTAGCCATTCTTTCCCTCTTTCTTCTTGCAATTTCTCAAGGACAACTCGCATCTGCTTATTCGGCGTCACCTCTGGCGGACTCCAACCCTGTGTAACGGCACGGATGTATTGACCTGTACCGCCAACGAGGAAGGGTAACCGTCCGCGGGCGTGGATGCCCGCGATGATGTCTTGCGCCATTTGTTGGAAGACCGCCAGGCTTAGCGTTTCATCTGGATTAACGATATCGATCAAGTGATGAGGGGCTCGTGCCATTTCTGCGGGAGAAGGTTTGGCAGTGCCAATGTCCATGCCGCGGTAGAAGAGACGCGAATCAACAGAGACGATCTCGCCATTCATTTTCTCGGCGAGACGTAAGGCAAGCTCTGTTTTCCCAACAGCAGTGGGACCAACAATGAGGACGACAGTTGGTTTGGTCATTTAGGGATTTGATCTTTTGCTATTGAAATAACCAAGGAAAACAGCAAAACTGATTCCAAGCACAATATCGAGGATAAAGACTGGTAAGTTGAAAATACTGCGGTACGCAAAACCGCCTTGTTCGAAGAACGCGAAGGGAAAACCGACTCTGGAAATGGCGTCGGCGCAGCCACCAAGCCCAAAGAGGGCTGGCAAGCCACAGTCAGAGAGAATAGCCGAGGCAAGGATATTGAGCAGGATGAAGATCGAGAGTCCGATCAGGAATCCTTTGAGGAAGGCTTTTCGCGCTGTCATCTTAATTGAAAGTCATTTCTTTCTTTTTAAATTCTTTCTGGTAAACTTTTATTATTAATCCATTTTAACACTACTGAGGATGCCCCATGATCAACTGGCAGGAACTGACCATCGATATGTTCGTGGAACAATTGCGGACGGCGTATCGCCGTTCATACGGCGACATTCAGCCGGAGTATGGCAATATTGTTTCCTGGGTGGGGCGGCTTGCCTTGGAGAACATTTCCAATTCAGATGCGCTTTACCATGACATTGACCATACCATCATGGTGTCGCTTGCGGGGCTTTCGATTATTGAAGGCAAGCATTTGCGCGAAGGCGGTGTGACCCCACGCGATTGGATGCGTTTTATGATCGCTGTCCTTTGCCACGATATTGGGTATGTGAAAGGTGTTTGCAGAAACGATACAGAAGATTTGTTTGCCACCGGGGTGGGGACGGAGTGCATTCATATTCCAAATAGTGGCACTGATGTAGCGTTGACACCTTATCACGTTAACCGTAGTAAGTTGTTTGTGATGGAGCGTTTTGGGCTGGGGTTGTTGAAGGAGATGGAGGAGCATATCAACGCTGAGTTGATCGCTTCTTATATCGAGATGACCCGTTTTCCTTCTCCAGAAGGGGAGTTCTATCAGGATACAAAAGGGTTGGGCGGGTTGGTAAGGGCAGCAGATTTTGTAGGACAGTTGGGCGACCCGGATTACTTCCGCAAGACTCCGGCTTTGTTCTATGAATTTCAAGAGTTGGGTTTGAATGAGAAGCTGGGGTACAAATCACCGCATGACATGCGCAAGAATTACGCCCAGTTTTATTGGAATCAGGTCAACCCGTTTTTGCAGGATGCTTTGAATTATTTACGCCTTACTGAAGATGGCAAACAGTGGATCGCCAATATGCATTCGCATGTCTTTGACTCAGAGCATGTTTATAAATAGAAAAAAACGTCGCAGGTATACCTGCGACGTTTTTCTTTAAGAAGGAACGTTTTATTTATTGGGTGTGTAGTCTTTGATTTTGTCGGTCACTTCATCGAGCTTGGCAACTTCATCATCAGTCATGCGCCAGCCAGCGCCGCCTGCATTATCTTCTGCCTGCTTTGCGTTCTTCGCACCCGGAATGGGCAAGGCTCCCTTGCAGATGACCCAGTTCAGCGCCACTTGTGAGACGGTCTTGCCGTGATTTTGAGCCACTTCTTGCAATACCTTGATGACGGGCGGCAGTTTTTTGAGGACTTCGACATAGGTCGATCCACGTACACCGGGCGGCGGAGAATCTGGCGAGTATTTTCCGGTCAGCAATCCTTGTGCGAGAGGGGAGTAGGCAATGAACCGGATGCCTAATTCCTTACAACGTGCCAGCACGCCGTTCTTTTCGGCTTCACGGTTGAGCAGGCTGTAGGGAAGTTGATTCGAAGCCAGCGAAACCCCATGCTGCGCCAAAGTGGAATACGCTCTTAGCATGCGCTTCTCCCAAAAATTTGAGACGCCCACGGTGCGTGTCAGCCCAGACTTTATGCACTCAACCATCCCCTCCATCATGGTCTCTGGAGTTAATAGCGGCGAAGGCCAGTGGATCTGGTACAGGTCGACCGACTCCAGCCCCATGCGTTCCAAACTTCCCATCAACGCACGGGGGATAAATCCCTTCGTCAGGCGCCAGGGCCAGGGGAAGAATTTTGTGGCGACCAACACAGGTTGATCGGTACTCTTTAAGAACTGCCCCAGCAAACGTTCAGACCGCCCGCTGCCATACACTTCTGCCGTGTCAACAAAGCGGACGCCCATGTTAAGCGAAACATCAAATGACTCTCGAATGCCTTTATCTGACTCTCCGGGCTGGTATCCCCAAACGATCCGATCTCCCCATTGCCATGCCCCCAACCCCATATCGAGCGCATGTAAAAACCGATTTTCGTTGCTTACCTCATTCATGTTAGCTCCTTTGAGAAACTGCCCGATTTTATCTTAAAAAATCACTTTGCAAAAAGATTCGGGTTACAATTCAGCCCGCTAAAAAATTAAATAGGAACTCATGGAACGAGATCTCCTCACTTGGAAGGTTAGTGGATTTCGCTCCCGGAGTTCCGGGAGGTTCCCGTGACACACAATTCACAAAAGCGGGAAGTGGAAACCGCCTCCAGCCTGAACGAGAGGCTGGGTCTGTCCTTTTCCAACTTTTCCCTGCTGACGCGTGCCCTGACTCACCGTTCCTACGCCAATGAACATCAGGACGGGTCAGAAGACAACGAACGCCTTGAATACCTCGGTGATGCCGTATTGGATTTCATCGTGGCGGAATGGGCATATCGTCATTTCCCGGAATTGCCTGAAGGCTATCTGACCAAGATCCGTGCCCATCTTGTGCGGAATATCCATCTCGCCGAATTTGCACGACAGATCAATCTTGGCGATGCACTGCGTTTGGGGCGCGGCGAAAAGTCTACGGGTGGGCATCATCGGGAGAGTGTACTTGGCTCCGCATTTGAAGCGCTGCTTGGTGCCATTTACCTCGACTCGAATTTCGAAAAAGTAAAAGCCTTCATGCTGCCTTTTCTGGAACCGGAAGTGGAGACGATCCTCGATCAGTTCAACGACCCCAAAAGCCAGCTGCAGGAAAAAACGCAAGCCCAAAAACTCGGCGCACCGCACTACCGTGTGATCAACTCGAGCGGACCCGACCACGACCGCACCTATGAAGTGGAAGTAGAGGTGGCAGGCGAGGTCAAAGGGCGCGGCTCTGGCACCAGCAAAGCCAATGCCGAACGCGAAGCCGCCAGGGATGCGTTGAAGAATATATAAAAGTAATATCGGTGGTTGAGCGCAAGCAGTCGAAACCACAACTTTACAAAGCAATAGAAAATTTACTTGAAAACTGGTGGTTTCGATACGCGCGGAAAGAACATCCGCGCTACTCAACCACCGAGCGCTATAAAATCGAAAATCTGAAATCGAAAAATCGTAAATCGTCATGCCTCTTCGCCTAAAATCACTCGAACTGCAAGGATATAAAACTTTCGCCTCGCGCACAACCTTTGAGTTTGCTGCAGGTGTGACCGCCATTGTCGGACCGAACGGTTCGGGCAAATCGAATATCGCCGACTCACTGCGCTGGGTGTTGGGCGAACAGTCTTATGCCCTGTTGCGCGGAAAAAAGACCGAAGACATGATCTTCTCCGGCTCTGAGCATCGTGCTCGTGCAGGCATGGCGCAAGCCACCATCAACTTCGACAACACCGACCAGTGGCTGCCGCTTGACTTCACCGAAGTTTCAATGGGACGCGTCGCTCACCGTGATGGTCACAACGAATACATCATCAACAATCAGCAAGTCCGCTTGCGCGAGATGAACGAATTGCTCGCCCAAGCCGGTTTGAGCGAGCGGACGTACACCATTCTCGGTCAAGGCTTGGTGGATGCATCCCTCGCCCTCAAAGCCGATGACCGCCGCCGTCTCTTTGAAGAAGCCGCCGGTGTAGGCTTGTACCGCGCCCGCCGTGATGATGCGCTCAAACGCCTCAACGACACGGAGCACAACCTCGAACGTGTGCTCGATATCATGTCTGAACTTGAGCCGCGTATCCGCAGTTTGGAGCGGCAGGCAAAACGCGCCATTGAATTCGCCCGCGCCCAAGCAGACTTGAAAGTGATTCTGCGCGAGTGGTACGGTTATCACTGGCACCGCTCACAACGTGACCTGACCGATGCCCGCGAATCGGTGCGCATGCAGGAAGCGCGTTTGGTCGAGTCGCGTGAGAATCACGAGAAGGCACAAGCCGAATACAACAACTTCCGCGAGAGGCTTTCGGGCTTGCGCGCGCACTTAAATGAATGGCACCGCAAAGCTGCCGAGTTGCACACCCAGCGCGAATCGCTCAGCCGTGACCTCGCCGTGCTCGAAGAACGTCGCCGTTCGCTGACGGCGCAACAGGCTTCGATCCTTTCTGACCAGGAAAATGCAATGAACGAATTGCATTTGGCGCGTGAGCGTTATCAAGCCGCCGAAGCCGACCTCGCCCGTGTGCAGAGCGAGTTTGACGAAGCCAAAGGTCAACTTGGCAATGCACAAAATTCGCTTTCCACGCGTCAGTCTGAACGCTCTGGCATTGAAGAGCAAATTCAGTCCATTCGCAACCGCATTGAAGAACTGACCCAGCAACGCGCCGAGAATAATGCCCGCCTCGATGAACTCAAGTCTCGCATTGAAGCGCAGACTCAGAAGATTGCCCAAACCCAAAGCGCAATTGCCAACGCCGAAGCGCAAGCCGAAAAAGCCAAGGCGCAATATGAGTATGCCCGCAAGACCCGCGAAGGCATTACTGAAACCCTGCAACGCGCCGAAGATAAAGCCCTCGCCAAACGCGCCGAAGTGGATCGACTCGATGGTGAACGCCGCGCCGCGCTGGAACGCCGCACCAAAGAAGAATCCGAACATTCACGTTTGAAGGCGCAGCTCGAAGTGCTTGAACAGTCTGAGCAGTCGTTGGCGGGTTATGCCGAAGGCGCGCGTTTCCTGCTCGATGCCGCGCGTCAGTCGCGCCTCAATGGGGCGCGGGGTGCGCTCTCGTCCGCGCTCGATGTGCCCGCTGAACTCGAAACCGCCATTGCCGCCGCGCTTGGCGATACGCTCGATGCGGTGTTGATTGATTCAGATGAATTAGAAAATGCTTTGCAATTGCTCGAGTCTGATGAAGCCGGAAGAGCTGCGCTGTTGCCTGTCAATCAGACTTCCGAAGTCTTTAAGACTTCGGAAGTCTCAGATGATATTCTCGGCATTGCTTCCGAACTCGTCAACGCGCCTGAAGAACTGCGCAGCGCTGTTCGATTAACGCTCGGTCAGACTCTCATCGTCCGTGACCGTGCGACTGCCCGCCGCTTACAACCTGACCTTCCGACTCACGCCCGCGTGGTGACTCTGCGTGGAGAAGTCTTCCGCGGTGACGGTTTGGTCATCGCTGGAAAAACAGCCTCTTCCTCGACCTTGAGCCGGGGACGCCAAAAACGAGAATTTGACTCCGCCTTGAGCGGACTCGTTGCTCGCCTTGCCGAGTCGAATGACTTGGTGGAACGTCTGTCAAATGAATATGCCGAAGCACAACGTGAACTGCTGCAAGCCGAATCGGATGCGCGCGAAACCCGCGTCAGATTAGGTGAAGCTCAAGAGACTGAGCAACAAGCCGGTCTTGAGTCTGAGGCGAATGCTCGGCAGTTGGAGTGGCAGAAGAGTCAGTTAAGTCAATTACAGGGAGAGGTGGGGGAGTCAGAGTCGATTCAGCGAAGAGTCAGCGAGTCAACGATTCAAGTAGAAGAAGGTTCTGCGCAGGCTCATGCTGAATTGAAAGTTGTTGCGGCGAAACTCGCGGAACTTGAAGCGGGTGAGTTGCAGGAACAGGTCTCGTATTGGACAACGCGCGCGGCGGTAGCAGAGGGCAGCCTGAACGCGGCGCAAAATAAATTGAAAGAACGCGGTGACGATATTTCCCGTTTGGACTCGCGCCGTGTGGAGTTGGCGAATCGTCTGACCGAGTTGGATGGCGGCTTGCACAGTTTGGATGCCGAGAAGGCGGCGCTGCGTGAACGTGAGTCGGCGTTGAATGTGCAGATCGAAGACCAGCGCATTCAGATCGAACCCGCAGAGAAAGAACTTGCCGCCGCCGAGCAGGAAGAAGCGCGCTTGCAGGAATTGGAAAACAACGCCCAGCGCGGATTCGCGAATGCGGAACGTTTGTTGGGGCAGGTGCAGTTGGAGCAAACCCGCAAGCAGGAAGCGCTCGATAATTTACAACAAAAGATCACCGACGATTTTGGTCTGGTGATGTTCGAATATGCCGCCGATGTTTCGGGACCTGTGCCGCTG
>JAFLCF010000168.1 GCA_017303735.1 Anaerolineae bacterium | reverse complement strand
TCGTCTCACGATGAGCACGTGGAGTTTGAACAGGCTCGTGGCTTTCGGCTTCGGCGAGTTCTTCCAAACCTCTTCGGGCTTCTTCGAGGCGACCCGTACGCAACAGAACACGGAACCACAACTGGTCATTAGATGGACCTTCGGCGCGTAATTCATCGGCTCGCTGACGTAGACGTTCCGCCTCTTCGACGTGCCCGGAGTTGAGCTTGTTTTCTGCGAGCAATTCGAACAACCGAACCTGCGCCTCGCGATCCTCGAAACCGTCACTTAAGCGGATGGCTTCTTCGAGTAATTTTTCAGCTTGTGTTGGGTTGACTGTATCCAGATAAACGCGGGCTTGTCCACGCAGGGCGCGAGCGATTCCATCCTGCTGTCCGCGTTGACGCCATGTGACTTCAGCCTGCTTGTACCATCCTTGCGCTTCGTCGAAGCGGCTGTGCATGCGGGCAAGCTCGCCGAGGGTGAACATCAATGTGGGGTGTTGATGCATGGAAAGGCTTGGCAGGGAATCAATGTAACTCGCAAGCGTATCCAGCCGTCCCGTAGAGAGAAGCGTGGCAGCATAGGTATCGAGCAGATCGGCAACATCGTCCCAGGCTTTGGCTTCGATGAGGTGATAGATCGCATCCTCTGGGTTATTACGAGAGATGAAATAGGCGGCGGCATCACGGTGCCATTTGGTGCGCGTTTCGGTCGGTGATTGCTGGCGCAGGAAGTTGTGAAAGATATGATGATAGCGAAGCGAGCTTACGGCGGTCTCTGCGACAAAAAGATCCTGTCGACGAAGATACGCCAGCATGGATTGTGAATCGCCTGTTGGGTAGCCCGAAGCATTTCGCAAGGCGTCGCAGACTTCGGGATTCAGTTCGCGCAAAATGGAGGTGATGAGCAGGAACTCGCGCACGTCGGCTGGTTGACGTTCGAAAACTTCATGGGCAAGCATGTCGAAGAGAGTTTCGAGTGAATCGGTCTGCCAGCGCAATGGGAATTCAAGAGTCAGCGGAGACTGTGAGCGAATGCTTTGCCAGATGAGTTGCAAGCCGATTGCCCAGCCTTCTGTGTATTCAAGCAACGAGTCGAGTTCTTCGCTGGTGAGTTCGAGTCCGTAGCGGGTACCAAAGAGGGAACCGATCTCATTTTTGGTAAAGGTCAGTGTCGCTTGATCGAGAATGAGCACTTCACCCTTTGCGCGCCAGCGTGTGAGGTTGGGCAAAGTGATGGTGGGGCGCCCTGCCAATAGAATGTGAAAGTCTACAGGAGCCAGCCCGATCAACCGATCCAGAATGTGGGGCAGTTCGCCGGTATCGGTGAGCAGATGCGCATCGTCGAGGATGAACAAGGTCGGTGGGATGGATGAATCCGCGAGGGCGTTGATGATCTGATCGACAAGTCCGCGCCATGGAAGCGGACCCTGGGCGCCATCCCATGCTTCTAAAAACGCGGAGGGAAGATTTTCAACATGAGGCAGGGTATGTTGTAGCGCATGGCACAGTTGCAACAGGAAGACCAACGGATCGTTATCTTCCTCGTTGGCTTGATACCAGACGATAGGTTGATGATCCCCTGCCAGTTCAGAAAGTGCTGTGCTTTTGCCGTAGCCTGCTTCTGCCTGCAAAATGGTGAAGCGATAATCCAACGCTTGCTTCAAGGTTTGAACCACTCGCGGGCGTGAAAGTGTGCGGGCGTTACGTGGCGGGGGGATCAATTTTGTGCGAAGGATCTGGGAAAGGCGCATATAAGGCTACAGTGTATCGCAAATTCAATATTCTGTTATTGCACCAGTGGGACGATATGTCGATTGCGTCCCCCCTGCCCATGTGGATTACCTGCACCTGTGCCATAGTTTTCGTCACCAAAATCGAAGTTCCACGGGTAGACTACGAAAAACTCAGCGAATCGAGTGAGACCATCGTGAAGAGATCCAATCCCCGCATCTGGCAGAGGCGTGGCAATATCGTCCGAAGTTGATGACGTAAAGTTTTAACGCAAACCGTATTCCCCGGCACCCATTAAGGGCGCTTTGGTGTTTAAGATCACTTTGACCGGCATTTGAGTCAACAGCCCCTCAAAACGTCCTTTGCGGCGCAGGGTCTTAAGAAACTCCGGTTTTTGCAAAGACGGAAGGATGCGCGGTGGGATGCCGCCGCCAAGATATATACCGCCTGTTGAAAGGATCTTTAGTGCAAGGTTTCCGGCTTCCACGGCGAGGATCGAGCAGAATAAATTTAGGGTAGCGATGCAAAGTTCAGATGGATTTTCAGGGTCTTGCGCCGCGCCAAAGATGACCGGAGCCATATCCACCCCTTCTGCCAGTTTTTGAGCAAGCCATTCAGGTTCGGGGTGTTTTCCAGTTTCTTCGAGAAAGGTGTAAAGGTTGGGGATGCCGAGTGAGCCAGAACACACTCTTTCCATGCTGACATGTTCAAGCCCTTTTTTCTGCTGGAGAAATTCCAACAGCTCGATCTGCAAGGCATTGATGGGAGAAAAGGATGCATGCCCGCCTTCTGAGGCATGGGCGCAATAGGTTGTGCTGTCTTTGGTCAAGTACGCCTCACCCAACCCTGTGCCTGGTGCAATGACCGCAATCGAACCGCCGCTGACAGGAACACCAGCCGACAGGGTGAATACATCCTCATCATCCAAGATCGGGATGGCGTATGCCATGCCTTCGAGGTCATTTAGCAGTTTGGCGCGCTTCACGTTGAACTTTGCTGCAAGGCGCTCTTCCTCCATCTCCCAGGGTAGGTTGGTAATCTTTGCCTTGCCATCAATGACGGGACCCGCCACTACCAAACAAATGGCGTGGATCTGTACCGCTGCGTCAGAAAGGTAGGCATGGATAATCTCATCAATACTGTCATATTGAGCACTTAGAAAGTGTCTTTCGTGTGCAAGGCTGCGCGGACCTGTCTCCCCAGATACGATCGCCAGGGCAGTCTTCGTGCCGCCAATATCGCCAACTAAAACATTCATTTTCATTTCCTCAAGTTTATGCTTCGTGTGGTTCTGTATGTTGTACAAAATTGATTAAGCCGGGCTTTCCTATTACCCAAACCAGCACAAGACCAATGGCAAACAAGCCAATATTCATCAAAAATGGAAAGGAGCGATCCAACGCGGAGAGTTGACCTGCGATCCAGCCGAAAGGGGAGACGAAGATGATTACCAACATGGATACCATTGCCGTCAGGCGGGCGCGTTCATTGGTTTCCATCGAAACCGCCATCAAGGATTCGATCATCGGGCTGACGAGCGCCCCAGCCACGCCTTCCAGAACCACACTGAGTACCAAAAATGCCACAGCTTTGGGCGGCATGAGCGCCAATATACCCTGACTCAGCAAAAATGCGCCAAAGCCTGCACCCAGTGGTAAACGGAATCGCTTTAGGTTGGTGAGGCGCGGACCGATGAGGAAAAAGCCCAGCGTCATGGATATGGAACGCAAAGCAGCATATGTGGAAATTTGTGATTCAGAGAATCCCAGCTTGCTGGAGAAGAGCACACCCCAAAAGTTATTGCTCACCGTGGAATAAATATTCATAATGACGTATAGCACCAATGCCGCCAGAATGGCGCGGGAATGTAGAATTTGCCCAAAGACACTGCGATATTCCGCCAGAAGACTGAAGAGAGAACGGTGACGGGTTTCTTCTTTACGCTGCACGCCACGCCCGGTTTCATGCGAATACATGTAAAGCAGAATTCCTTTGGCAGTCAGCATGATAAAGGCAAAGATCAGCAAGCCGCGCATGGCGGGAATTAATCCGTAGCGTTCAACGAACCAGCCGCCCACAGGCGCGAAGAATGCCGAAGAGAAAGCAAAGATCATGATCCAGGTCCAGATGTGAACGAGGTGACGGGTTTCAGCGTCTTCCACCATCAGACAGGTCCAGGCGGTGTGAGAAATGCGCCACAGGCTGTTCATCAACGCGGCTACGATGAAAAAACGTACATCCTGTGCGACTGCCCAAATGAGGGCGGGCACGCTCCAGCAAAGCAAGTCGCCGATGAAGAGTGAGAGCCGCCGCCCAAATTTATCCACAAGGGCGCCGCTGATGAGCGCAGTGAAGACCTGAGCCACCAGCCCCATGCTGGCAATGCTGCCTATCTGTTGGTCGGTTAAGCCCAACGCCAGCATGTAAACAGAAAAGAACGGCATGAAGAGATTGTAGGGAATGCCGAACATGATCTCGGTCCAGACCGTGATGCGTGGATTTCCCTTCAATTCACGCAGGGTTTGAATAAGCGGGTGATTTGTTATCATGATGAATTTCGCTGCCTTGTCGCTTGCGTTAATAACGGCGCCATTCCTTGCGGACAGCGCCGTCGCATTATTACACACAGTAAGTGAAAGTCTCTGCGATGTGACTTTTAATTGTACTACTTCATACTATGAACCTGCCGCCTTTTCTTCAAAGGTCATTTGAGAAATAATTGATTTAATATCTGCGGGCATAGGAATCGCAATTGTAACTTTGGTCTGTGCGAACAGGTCAAAATAGTTATCACTAAAAACTACATCTAAAAAAGGAGCACATGGACTGTGCTCCTTTTTAAAACTTATTATTGGTGTCCCACCACCCGATGAGGCACATACGGTTCTTCGAGATATGCAACATCATCCGCAGTTAACTTCACCGATAAAGCGCCTACCGCCTCTTCCAAATGACTGATCTTGCTTGCGCCAATGATCGGAGCCGTCACTGGTTCTTTTTGCAGCAACCACGCCAGCGCCACATGCGTACGCGAGACTCCGCGCTTTTGGGCGATCTCTGCCACGCGCTCGACAACTTTTTGATCGGCTTCGGAAGTGGAATCATATTTGCCTTTGGCAATCACATCGCTTTCAGAGCGCGCTGTTTTTTCTGCGGACCAATCGCGGGTCAACCTGCCCGAAGCGAGCGGACTGTACGGGGTGGTGCCGATTTTCTGATCACGGCAGAGCGGCAACATTTCGCGCTCTTCTTCGCGGTAGATCAGGTTCATGTGATTCTGCATGGACACAAAACGCGCCCAGCCGTTTTTCTCTGAGGTGTGCAACGCCTTTTGAAATTGCCATGCGAACATGGCAGATGCTCCAATGTAGCGCGCCTTGCCTGCGCGGACAACATCATTCAAGGCTTCCATCGTCTCTTCGATGGGTGTTTCATAATCCCAGCGGTGAGTGATGTACAGGTCAACATAATCAACATCGAGGCGGCGCAGACTATTGTCAATTTCCGCGAAGATGGCTTTGCGCGAGAGTCCGCCGCCGTTTGGCGTGTTGTTCATTTTGCCATGCAGTTTGGTGGCGATGACCACTTCATCACGTTTGACGAAATCTTTCAATGCGCGTCCCAGAAATTCTTCGCTCACACCATAGGCATAGACATTGGCGGTGTCGAAGAAATTGATTCCAAGTTCGAGGGCTTTCTTGACGATGACGCGGCTGTCTTCTTCATTCAATGCCCATGTGTTGTGCGTCCAGCCTTCGGCGGTGCCAAATCCCATACAGCCGAGGCAGAGGCGCGAGACTTTCATGCCAGTATTTCCCAAACGAGAGTATTCCATTTGATTCTCCTTTTATATTTTGGGTTTTCGATCCAGATACAAAATAAACATGCCGCTTGCCAGAGTCAACGCTGCGCCCGCGATGGTGAGCAAGGTTGGTATTTCGCGCCAGAAGAGAAAACCCCACAGGATACTGATTGGAAGCGAAGCATATTCAAATGGGGCAATGACCGAAGCCTGAGCAATGCTGTAAGCACGGGTCACAAAGTATGCCCACAAACTCCAGATCAATCCCAAGCCAGCCATGACGGAGAAGTCCAACACGGTGGGCATTGTCCAGGCGTGGAATAGAAAGGCGATACTCGGATGAGCGTTTGGAATTTCTCCTACGGCGGCAGCCAGCGGAGAAAAAACGAAAGCCGAAATCAGATATACCCACACGCTGAAATACGCCATCGTGGCGCTGCTATCAGCGGCGTTCATCTTTCTGGTTAGGATCACGGTCAGGGCGTAGAAAAGAACCGAGATCAAAACGAAGATCGAGCCTTCGTTAAATTGAGTCGAACCAGGTTGAATGATCAGCAGAATGCCAGAAAATCCAATCAGTAAAGCCAGCCAGCGCTGCCATTCCACTTTTTCGGCGAGCATGAAAACGGACAGAATGGTGATCATCAGCGGACCCGAAAAACGAAGCGACTCGACACTCGCCAACGGCAGGGCGGCAAGACCCATCATGTAGGTGGTGTAGGAGAGGAAGAGGAAAAATCCGCGCACATATTGGGTGGTGCGTTGATTGGTGGTGGGCAAGCCTTTGCCGCCTTCAAGCCGAAAGAAGAGGATGGTGATGGGCAAGGCAGCCAAGCTGCGAAAGGTGACGATCTCCAGCACGGAGTAATTGCCGCCGATCCATTTGACGGCGGCGGCTTGGGTGGAGCCGATGAGCATTGCCAAAAGAAGAAAGCCAATGCCTTTCAGGTTGGAATGATGGGATGGCATGTTATTTATGGTGTATTTTTTCGCCGCGAAGTTGCAGAGAAAAAATTAAACTCTGTAATCTTCGCGGCTTCGTAATGCAACCCATTAAAGTCCCGCCACTTCGGGGATGATTTGTTTTGCAAACGTTTCGAGCGGATTACCCGTGTACAGGTCGGGCATGTTGAAGATGGCGTGGGTGAATCCCATTTGAGAGAGTTTTTTGATTTGGTTGACAACGCCGCCGACCGTATCCTTCGCGGAAAGATTCACGGTGCCGAGGCAGGTTTTCTCAACCGAGTCGTAATCGCGTCCCAGCGCGTCACAATGACGTTTGATGTCGTCCAGCGCCTTTTGCATATTCGCCGCCCCGACCCAATCGCCGATATTGCAGGCATCCGCATATTGGGCGACCATGCGCAGCGTTTTATTCGGACCTGTTCCGCCGATCATGATACGCGGATGTGGATTCGAAAGCGGACGTGGATTATTGGTGATGGCTGGAGCAGAAAAATGCTTACCCTCAAAGGCTATCTCATCACTAGCCCAGAGTGCTTTCGCCAGTTTCAGACTATCTTCCAGTTGTTCAAAACGTTCCGATGTTGACGGATAAGGGATGCCACTCCCTTTTGCTTCATCCTCATACCATGCTGCGCCAATGCCAAAATAAGCGCGACCGCCTGAGAGAATATCAAGGGTATTCACCATCTTCATCAACACGGCGGGGTGACGATAGATCACACCTGTTACCAACACACCGAGTTTGGCTTTCTCTGTCAGTCCTGCAAAATATCCGAGTGTGGTATATGCTTCCAGCATCGGGTCGGTGTAGGCTTCACCGAACAAGCCTTTAATTTGGTAATAATGATCCATCACCCACAGGCTGTAGAAACCCGCTGCTTCCGCGGTGGTGACGACTTCTTTTAGTTTGGGTCGAATGTCCGCTGTGCCACCAAGGGCTTTGAAAGATGGAATTTGTAATCCGATGTGCATTGTAATCTCCTTTGATTTAATACCGATTTCCTACCACTGTAATTTTTTCCATCACACTGCGAATCTCGCCCAAGTCATTTGCTGAAGCTTCCAAATTGCGTTTGCCCAGTTTTCGTGTTTGCATGTTCTATTCCTCTTTCATCAGTTTTTCTTTTTCGAGAATATTTTTTTCATACACTTCGATTTTGTGATTCAAAATATCGAGCGTCTTTTGCATTTCTGCCATGCGAGCGATGAGTTGCTCACGCTGTTCCTTCAAAATATCTTTTCGCGCCTCGATGGTCGAATCACCTTTTTGTACAAGCGTCACATAATCGATCAACACTTCAATGGACAAGCCTGCACTGCGCATGCACTTGATGAATTCCACACGACGCATATCGAGTTCACTATAATCCCGGATGCCGCTCAAAGTGCGCGTGACTGGAGGAATTAATCCCGCACGCTCGTAGTAGCGCAAGGTATCGGCGGAGAGGCTGTATTTTTCGCTCACTTCTTGAATTTTCATGGGTCACCTCGGAAGCTAGTGTAAACCCTGGAGTTGACTCCAAGTCAAGGGTTTTGAAGGTGCAATTTGGAATGGATGCGGTAAGATTAAATCCAAAAGATAGTTGGAAGGAACATATGCTCCATATAATTTCTGAATATGTGATTTCAAACGGGGTGAGAATCCATTCCTATCGCACAGGTGGAAATAAACCGCCGCTTGTGTTGGCACACGGCATCACCGATGATGGGATGTGTTGGTCGCCCATTGCAGAAGTCCTTGCTGAGGATTTCGATGTGATCATGGTCGATACGCGCGGGCATGGCAAATCTGATGCGCCTGAAGATGGATACACTCTGCAGAATCTCGGTGCGGAGCTGGCTGGGGTGCTTCAGGCATTGAAATTGGATAAACCTATTCTGCTGGGGCATTCGATGGGAGCCATCACAGCGCTTGTGACGGCTGGTTTGTATCCCTCAGTACCGCGTGCGATCTTGTTGGAAGACCCGCCTCCGTTCTGGATGATGTCTGAAAATACCCCTCGTGACGAAAATTTCAAGGACGGATTTAACACTTGGGTAAATTCCATCAAGCGAAAGACATGGGAAGAGTTACTGTCCGAATGCCGGGAACAGAACCCGGCGTGGTCTGAAGCGGAGATCGAGCCGTGGATCAACTCCAAGCATAGAGTCAGCCCCAGGGTCACAGCCTTGATCGATCCGCCTGATATGCTCTCTATTGACCTGCCGAATCTGTTCAAGAGAATCACCTGCCCCACATTGTTCATCAGCGCGGAATCAAAACGTGGCGCAGCATCGGGCGAAAAAGATATTGCTCAACTCAAAACATACATCCCGCACATGCACGTGGCACATATTGCCGATGCGGGGCATAGCATTCGCCGCGAGCAGTTTGCCAAGTATCTTGAATGCATACAATCTTTTATAAAGGGACTGTAAGTGGTCAGTCGAAAATAATTAGAATTCCATCATTGCGAGCCGCATTCTTCCTGCACCGAACGCGTGTTATTAATGAGTCTTCAACCACTCCATTGCCTTGCCAATAAACTGCCGCGACATGTGGAATACATCATCGGTATCGTAATTGCGGTAATAATGTTCGATGTTCATCACAAGCGCGAGGTGGAGCACATACAAATAATTGCGTTGTTCTTCTGTGTGGGTAAAAAAAGTCTTGCCATAGCCGTGCAGACTGGGCGTGATTCCCTGACCGAAGAATAGCGCGCGAAACTGCGCTTCCATCAACGGGTCTGCCCAGAGTGCGCGTTCGAAATCGAGAATGCCCGAAACCGCTCCATCTTTGACGAAGAAGTTCAGGTTCCACGCGTCCCAGTGGACGAGGTGTGGTGTGGTCACTTCATCGAGCGCGGGGGCGTGTTTCAAAACAGCGGCACGGATCTCTTCATACGGAAAATCGAACGCAACATTTTTGCGAGCGGCGTCTTCCAACAGCGAGTCGATGATCTTGAGAAAGGCTTGCTTCCAAGTCTCGGCGCGCAAGTCGGGATTGCCTTCGTAACCGAAGTACGTTCCTTCAAATCCGTTGATCTCGCGGACGATCTCGCCAATGCGAAACTCAATTGACTGCATGACATCCTCAGGTAAATTGTCTTTGGCGTGTTCGAGATTCTCGCCCTGAATTTTTTCCATGAAGAAGTAATCCGCGTCACACAAATCTTTGGCTTGGTCAAAATAATAGACCTCTGGCGCAGGGATGAGCGGATTCTGCC
>JAFLCF010000167.1 GCA_017303735.1 Anaerolineae bacterium | reverse complement strand
GCCCCACCGCCTGACTTTTCTCAGGATGAAACTGCACGCCAAACACATTCTCGCGCCGCACCGCGCACGCATAGCGAATGCCATAATCCACTTCCGCGATCACATCGGATGGATCGCCCGCCTGACAGTAAAACGAGTGATTGAAATAGACATATGCCCCATCTTGGATTTGATCGAAGAGCGCAGCCTCTTTCTTAACTGTGAGTTGATTCCACCCCGTATGCGGAATCTTCACTGAAAGCGTATCTGCAAACTTCACCACAGTGCCGCATAGCAGACCCAAGCCTTCGTGCTCGCCCATCTCTTCCCCGATCTCGAACAAGGCTTGCATCCCAACGCAAATCCCCAGCATCGGCACCCCGCGCGAAACGACTTGCTTCACGGCGTCATCGAGTCCTTTGGCTTTCATACCCTCCATAAAATCACCGAAAGCACCCACGCCAGGCAGCACAACTTTCTTTGCCGTCAAAACTTTATCAGCATCCTCTGTGCGTAAAACATTCGCGCCAACGTTTTCAAGTGCTTTTTGCACAGAACGCAAATTCCCTGTGCCTGCGTCTATCAATACGATTTCTTTCATAAACTTCCTTTCTACCAATCCCGAAGGGATGGAATGATTCTAGAATTTTCGGTACGCCGATTTCAAATCCCGAAGGGATGACATAGCATGGCTCATCATATGACACCTCTTCGAGGTTGATTCGTCTTTATTTCAAAATCTATAATCATTTCACGCCTTCGGCGTTTTGCTTTACAAACTTCCTTTTGTCGAAGGGATACTCCCGCCGCGCCTTGGGTCAAACTGCGTGGACACATCCAGCGCGCGCGCCCAAGCTTTGAACAAGGCTTCGGCTTGATGATGGTCATCGCGCCCGTACAAAATGCGGGCATGGAGATTGCAGCGTGCCTGCACCGCAAACGACTCGAAGAAATGCGGGAACAACGTCACTGGGATATTGCCCACATACGGCGTATGCCATTCGACTTGCACCACCGCATACGGACGCCCCGACAAGTCCATCGCCACGTGCGCAAGGGTCTCATCCATCGGCGCGAAACTATCTCCCATGCGGACAATCCCCTTACGGTCGCCCAACGCCTTATCAAAGGCTTGACCCAACGCCAGCGCCACATCCTCCACCGTGTGATGGACGTCAATGTGCAGGTCGCCTTTTGCTTGAATATTGAGATCGAACAATCCATGTACAGCAAGATGGGTCAACATGTGGTCAAGAAACCCAACGCCCGTAGAAATCTCGTGCTTGCCTGTGCCATCCAAATTCAATTTGATCTCGATCTGTGTTTCGTTTGTTTGACGGGATACTTCACTTGTTCTCATAACTACTCCTTTGGGTCGAATGTCAAAAGTCAAAGGTCAACCGACTTTCGACTTTCGACTTTCGACTTTTGACTATATCTTTTGAAGCGCTTCCAACAAAACATCCGTATCGCTCGGACGCCCCACACTTATGCGGATATGATCTCTAAGTCCAGGCTTGTTGAAGTAGCGGATGAAGACTCCGAACTCTTGCGCCAATTTCGCTTTCAACTCGGCGGCGTCACGTCCGTTTACCTGGCAGAGGATAAAGTTCGATTGCGTAGGATACGGCTTGAGGTACGGAACCGCTGTCAGCGCCGAGAAGAGGCGGGCTCTTTCATCTTTGAGTTTTTCGACCAACACTTTCAATTCATCCACATTCGCCAGTGATGCTTGTGCGGCAACACTTGCGGCGACGTTGACATTGTACGGCTGCTTGGACTTCCACAAGGTGGGCATGAGCCATTTTGGGAACGCGCCATAGCCAATGCGCAGACCCGCCAAGCCTGCCCATTTGCTGAAGGTGCGCAACACAACCAGATTCTCACGCTGCGGCACTTCGCGGATTCGGCTGAGGCTGGCGCCAAGATTCTCGCCCGCAAATTCGATGTAGGCTTCGTCGAGCACCACTAACAGCGGGAGCGAGAGCAATTCATCCATCACATCGGCGGGGATCAAAGAACCGTCGGGGTTGTTGGGCGAAGCGATGAAAAGCAGTTTTGGTTTGTGTTCGTCAACGGCTTGGCGAATGGACGGCATGTCGAGTGAGAAATCTGCATTGCGCGGGACTTCGATACAGTGGGCGGCGTTCAACTCCGCGTCGAAGGGATACATGCCAAAGGTGGGCGGACAGGAGAGAATGCACTCGTTCGGTTCGAGGAAGACACGCATGAGTAGATCAAGCAGTTCATCAGCGCCTGAGCCTGCGAGCAGATATTCTTCGTCCACGCCTGTGAACTCGGCAAGCGACTTGCGCAAGGCACGCGACTCAGGGTCGGGGTAGATGTGCGGAAAGTCCATCTCTGCCAACGCCTTGCGGACGGCAGGCAGAACGCCATACGGATTTTCATTCGCATCGAGTTTGACGATCTGCGAAGGTTCGCGCCCGATTCGAGCGGAGAGAATTTCAAACGGCTCGATGGGGGTGTAGGGTGGAAGGGATTCGAGGTGGGGTCGGATTTTCATTTTGATTCCTTTGACGATGGATAGGTGGACGATTGACCATTGACGATGGAAGAACGTCCGTGGTCTATCGTCCGTGGTCTATCGTCCGTCGTCCATCGTCCGCAACAAAGCGGCATTCGCGTGCGCGTCTAAACCTTCAGACTGCGCGAGGGTTGCAGCGACGGGACCGACGGCTTGAGCGGTCTTGTCATCGAGTGCAACGAGGCTGACGATTTTGACAAAGTCCCATACGTTGAGCGGGGAAGCAAAGCGGGCGGATCCGCCTGTCGGCATGACGTGGCTGGGACCTGCGAGGTAATCGCCCAAAACTTCAAAGGAATGTTCACCCATGAAGACGCCGCCCGCGTTATTAACTTTCTCCGCCCAGCGCCACGGCTCGGTGACGGATAATGCCAAGTGTTCAGGAGCGTACTTGTTAGCGAGGTCAACGGCTTCGGCGAGGTCACGAGTCAACACTGCGCCGCCACGATTTTCTAATGAAGCGACGATGATGTCTGCACGGCTGCGTTGTTCGATCTGCTTGGCAACTTCGGCTTGGACTTTTTGAATGAGGGTTTGCGAGGGAGTGAGAAGAATGGCAGAGGCAAGCAGGTCATGTTCGGCTTGGGCGAGTAGATCCGCGGCGACCCATGCGGGGTTTGCAGAGTCATCAGCAATGACGACGGTTTCGGTGGGACCTGCCAGCCCGTCAATGCCGACCACACCATAGACTTGTCGCTTTGCGAGGGTGACGAAGAGATTGCCGGGTCCGAAAATTTTATCCACGGGGCGGATGGTTTCCGTTCCATAGGCAAGGGCGGCAATGGCTTGTGCGCCGCCGATTGCATAGACCTCGTCCACGCCTGCGATGGCACAGGCAGCGAGAATGATGGGATTGATTGGCACTTCAGCATTTGCAAATTCACGGTTGGGCGGCGTGATGACGACGATCTCTTTCACGCCTGCAACCTTCGCAGGGATGGCGCTCATCAACACGGTTGAGGGCAATGGAGCCGTGCCACCAGGGACGTATAAGCCAACACGTTGAATCGGGCGGATGATCTGCCCGACGGTGCCGCCGAGTTCGTTGGTGAACCATGAGGTCAGCGGTTGTTTTTTGTGGAAGGCTTCTACACGGGCGGCGGCTTTTTCGAGTGCGTCACGTTGGGCAGGCGAGATCGAATCAAGCGCGGACTGAATCAAAGCTGCCGAAACGGGAGCAGGCTTGAGGTCCAGAGAATCGAGGCGTTGTGTCCAATCTTGCAAAGCAGAATCACCACGAGTCCGCACATCTTTCAAAATGCGAGTCACGGCTTCTTCGGCTGTCAATCGTTCACCAAAAAGTTTTTCGATGTTGTCCATTACACGCACGCTGACGGGGAACTCATCGGGCGGGGTACGTTTGAGGATGGTTTGGCGTGCGGTTTGCGGGTCGTATTGTTTCATGGTTATCCTTTCAATGCCGCGAGCATGGCGGTGTAGCGCGGCGGTTCTTCTTCGAAGATGTACGTGACGGGTGAGACGATGATGCCGCTACCGCCAACGCTGCGAAGTTCAGTAATGGCTTGCGGAAGACGACTGCGCGACACGACGACAGTGACCGAGTGCCAATCTTGATTTGACTCACGCGTGACGATGGGGCTGATGGTAGGACCCTGCAAACCGCCGACGGATGTTTCGTTGAAAAGTTTGGACGCGATCGCTTCGGGACTCCGCCCGCGCATGTTCGCAATGACCAGAAGATTTTCCTTCGCCCGCATGTGCGCCTCGATGTACTCGAGCAAGCGACGCGCCATTTCAAGCGCTTGTGGATTCGTTTGCAATGCTTTGCGATTCGCGATCAGCGCGGCTTGTGAGGCTTGGATGACTCCGTCGCGCAATGCACGCAGACGATTGTCTTGCAGCGTTTGCCCAGAAGAAACAAGATCGGAGATGATGTCGGCATAGCCGATGGTGGGCGCGGTTTCGAGAGTCCCTTCGGCGGCGATGAGCGTGTGCGGAATGTTCTGCGCTTTGAGGAAACGTTCGGTGAGAACAGGGAATTTGGTTGCCACTCTCAACGGACGGTTGAGACTCGTCACATACTTTTTCAGCGATGGGATGTCGATGACATCCGCCCATGCTTCGGGGACGGCGAGCATGAGCGTGCAACCGCCATAGCCGAGTTCGTCATGCAGGACGATGATCTCGCCGTTGTCGCCGCGTTTTTCTTCGAGCACATCAATACCCGTAATGCCAAAGTCCACACTGCCCTGGCGGACGCTGACCACAATATCGCTGGGGCGTTGAAAGAGGACGGTCAACTCAGGCAGGGCAGGCATTTTCGCCTGATACTGACGCGGGTTGAGTTTCTGCACGGAGAGTCCGCATTCGGCGAGGAAGTCGAGCGAGTCGTCCATGAGGCGTCCTTTGGAGGGGAGGGAGAGGCGGAGGGCAGGTTGTTGTTGGGTCATTAGTTTTCCTTTTTAGAAGTAATCCGGTGGTCGAGTAGGCGGTGTTAGTCCGCCGTATCGAGACCACCACGTTGATGGTGTATTTTTCATTAACTGGTGGTTTCGACTGCTTGCGCTCAACCACCGTGCATACAAAACAAAAAGCCCCGACGCAGGGTCGGGGCTTGATGAGGTGAAGTATGGGTATCTGCTATCCGATCACAGGTACGCGCACATAGACCTCCCGACCATGCGGGGGTTGAATATGATGATGGTGGTGCTTGAGCGCGGACTTGTTCATGTTGGGCGGTATTCTATGACGGGGTGGGGAATGAGTCAAGGGGGAGAAATCAAAATTATGCGATTGCGGTCAGATGCGTGGCTTCGGTGACGATCTGTGATGGTTTGCTAGGCGGCATTTTTATCAAAGAATTTCTGGTAGGTAATACCATCCAATTCTTCTTCGTAATATCGCGGCATGACATACCCCACCTGATAGCCAATCGCCTCATAGAATCGTCGCCCACCTTCGTTGGTCGTTGGCGTATCCACATACATGCCTCGTGCCCCGCACGTGCGGGCAAAATCCTCTGCTTGTGATACCAGTGCAGAGGCAGCGCCATGCCGGTGAAACGCCGAATCGACTGCCAACCCTTGAATCTGTGCAAGGCGATTCCAAGCGCGGAATTCGACAAATACAAAACCGGTAACTGTATTTTGCAGTCGCGCCATAAATACGGCTGAATGTCCCTTCCCGGCGAATTGAATGGCAGCCTGCTCAAAGGCATGGATGTAGTGTTCATCCCAGCCAATGCTTTCGAGGATACGTCGAATATGGATCGTATCATCCGCTTGAAACGGCATCATTTGAAGTTGTTGTGTTTTATGGGTCTGCAAGACTTCTCTCCTATGAAACAACCTCTCTCGCGGACTTGGCAAAGCCGTCCAGCCAGAAAAATGGTTTTGCCCCAGACTTTCAAGACAGCCTGTCCTGATGATCTCTCAGGGTTGCTGCACGCTTTGTTGGCTGGCGTTTTTGGGTGAAAACTATCTTTCAAAATTTACTCCAACGCTTGCAATATGATTAGCAATTGGCAAAAGTATTTCTATGCCTTCACGACCTATATCATTATTATTGACGTGAATATCTAGTGCTCCAATGATATTTCCATTAATTCGTAAAGGCAAGGCTAAACGTTGGCATGTTTCAGGTAAATCTGGACAACCAAACCCAAATCCGTGAACTTCAAAAAATGCGAAATCTGGAATAATGTTGTCTTGTGCATTCTCAGAAATACAACTATAAAAAATTCCCATGAGAGATAAATCAAATTGGTCAATGCAAATTGCGTTTTTTGTAATACAAAATCCGATAACAGAAGTATGGGATAGACTAAATTTGTGCCCGCGCTCAACCATTCTTTTTCCACCTTCGCCAGTACCTGCAACCATATTTGCAAATTTTCTGTCGGTGTCAACGTAGAAAAGAGCCACATGACTTAATTGAAATCTTTCTTCTAATAAGTTAACTGTAAATTTAGCGAAATCATTAAAAAGCTTTGTTGTTTGTACAAAATCAGAAATTTCATTAATAGTTCTAAATCTGATACCTTTCAATTGCTCATCAGAAAACCTGATTAAAAAACTGCGGTTTTGGAAGGCTTTCTGGTTTTTCTTGCCATATATTTCTAGTTCTCGTTGATGTTTTTTTTCTTTGACGTTTATTTTTTGCTGAAAGATTAATACAAGCGCCAATCCACCAACTATTAGCCCAATAATAAGCCCAACAAAAAAGATAACCATATTCATTCTATTTTCACAATTTATCTGTTGTTAGTCAGCCAAAGGTTTGCGGCTTGCCCTGTGGGACACCCGCCCCGCCGCACGGACTTGGCAAAGCCGTCTGGCTAGGAAACTGCTTGGATGTGCGCACGCCCTACGGGCAGTACCCAGCGCCGGGTACATTATCCCGGTGATTTTCCAGGACGCTTTGTTGGGTGCATTTTTATTGAACATCAACTGGTTCAGGAGGTTCAATAAATGGAATTCTAGCAAATTCCGCTTTGTTTTGAAAATTAATATCTCGACTCATCGCCAATACAACTGAACGTGGATGTCGCCTCATTACTTCAACTATTGTGGCTAAAAAGCGGTCATCGTTATTTTCTGGGTCTAACCAATCTAGCGAGTCGCTAAGTTTTGGTTCAACTGCTATTGTTGCAATACTGGATTTCCCTTTAACTAAAGGCACGCCATCGTTTAATCTGCCTCTTCTGCGAAATTCCTTAATCTGATTTATAAGCGCTTCAGATTTTTGCCTAACTGTCTCATTCCGATGATTTATTTTTAGAGAATCTAATTCAGAAAGAATTGTTGGCGTAATAATAATTGTAAATTTGGGAATATCAGCAAAATCCCATTTTTCCAATAAGGGGAAGTAAAGCAAAGCATTCATGTCTGGCAAAATAAATACATTCCCATTTTCTGGAGCAAATAGGTTTTTGAGCAAGTCAAATTGTTCTTGAAGTGCTTTGCTTGCCCCTTTGTACACTTCTTGAGTTGTTTTGCTCCAGGTATGCTGATGCTCTATCGCGTTTAGTATAACTTTTTCTGCTTCAGAGAATTCGCTTAATGTCTTCTGGGGTTGCTCTTTGAGCAATGTTTTTAGCAAAGAATTAAAGAGACGATATTCTTCAAGAATTTTAGATTGAGCCCGCTTACCTTCTTCTTGTAATTCTTTAAAAGCATAATCTCCATGCGCCGAGATTACGCCGCTATTTGGGGTGTTCCATAAGTAGAGTGACGAATGGTTTAACAGAAAATCTTCGAGCCTTCTGTTAATTTCATCTGCCATTTCTTGAATGTTATCAATAACTGTTTTCATATTATTTGACTAAGCACTCAACTACGCTTTAACCGAATCGTTCGGTATATCAGACTTTCTACGTTTCACTCATTATACAACTCCCCACACAAAAAAACTCTCCACTCAATATCAACGGTAGAGGCTTCCAACGCGATGATTCCCTATTTTTGCCAGTCTCGCATTTTAATTTTACACAAAATTAATAGCTGTAATAAAGAGTAAGTAGCGTAACTGAAATATAACAAATCGTAGAAATCGCAACAGAGAGAAAAATGATGAGCAGAATTTTCGAGTCTTCCAGATAAGCCTTGATTCTTTCACTTAAACTTGAGTTACTTACCTTTACATTTTCGTACTTTTTTTGTAGGCTGCTAATAGTCTCTTTTGCATTTTCATAATCCCTTTCAAGATTATCGTATCGTGTCCAGTAATTCTCCAATGCGCGTTTGCTTTTTTCGATCAGATCTTTTGAACCCTCAGGAAAAATGAGTATATTTTTATGCTTTTCTATTAAGTCCAACGCTACTTCGCCAAGCAAAATCCCTGAGGTTTTGTACTGAATCATCATTTCCTCAAGATGTTTTTGTATAGGAAGAGGATCGCCTAAATGCTGTTTCAACTTCCGAAGTTTGTTTTCGTAATCAAGCAATGGGTTTAAGAAATCTATTAATTGTATTTCCTCTATCCATAATGGCAAATCCTTTGCAGTGTACTCCCCAAGCTCCTCAAACTCCTCAATTTTCAAAGGAATCATCATTTGCTTGAGGGCATACGCCATAGAGCCCTCATGAAGCACCCATTTAGACTTAATTGAATGAGAGGAAATTAAAACCACATACCTCTTTGACTGCCTTAAATTATCTTCAATTTGAGGTTTCCATTCTTTCATTTCTTCTGTAGCTTTATCTATCCAAACTGGGTATCCATCACGCAGAAGGTCATTATATAGTTTGATAGCAACATCGCTGTTTTTTGTTGAGTAACTGATGAAAATTTGATTTTCAAGCATTTTTGTTCCTCACCTAGGATTTATGCTGTATACAATCAACACTAAAATATTAATTCATTATAAGGTGCTCAATAATTTAGTCCTGTTCGTAATTAATGAGCATTAAGTACCCTGTTACTAGAATATTATACGCCTCCCTGCCGCAAAACAACAATCTACAACTCTTCCCCATTCCACTCAATATCAAAGGTGGATGCTTCCAATGCCGAGATCTTCTGCTTTCGTCCCAGATTCATATACTTGAACAAACTGCGCAATTGAAGCAAAGCAGGCAGCGGGTCTTTGAAATCAAGCAGCACATCGTCGCTGTGCAAAAAAGTCTGCAGCCACGCGCCAAACCTGCCCTGCCAGAGGGACATCGGCAGACCATACACCAACATCGCCGTGCCCAACATGCGTGCCGTCTGTGCTTGCGGCTTCACACAAGACATTTCTGAGTTGAAAAAAGATTCTACAAATTGCGGGTTCTCGGTCAGCAAATGCAGTCCGCTCGTGGCGCGTGGGTTACATTCCAACGCCACCACTTGCCCATCTAGCGTCTGAATAAAATCGAAAGCCATTTGCCCGGTCACATTAAAGTGCTTCACAAACCGTTGCACCCATTCGTAAATGGCGGCATGTTCCACCGCCTGAAAAGCGATCGTTGCCCCCGCGCCCGCTGTAAAGATCGTCGGGTACACCGCATGCGCCGTGATCCGTCCATTCTGGCAAACAGAATAACTGCAAAATTGTTGTCCCTCAATATACTCCTGCGCGATCCACGGCTCCTTAAACGTCAGCTTGGCAAACGCCTCATTTAACGAGGGCAAGATCAAGGTCCGCGCAGCGAAGCGTGAATAGACCGGCTTCAACACCAGTCTGCGCCACTGTGCAAACGCCAGCAGCAGATCATCCCGCCGCGTGATCAA
>JAFLCF010000166.1 GCA_017303735.1 Anaerolineae bacterium | reverse complement strand
CTCAACGTGTATTCGAAATTTTGGATACAGAACCAGCTATCCGGTCGGGGAAGGAGGCGCGGGTTTTATCCACTTTGAAAGGCGAAGTGGAATTCCGAAACGTCTCGTTGAAATATCAAGATGAAAACATCCATTCGCTCAGTGAAATTGACCTCAAGGTTGGTCAGAATAAGATCGTTGCGCTGATCGGACCGACCGGCTCAGGCAAGACCTCGCTTGTAAATTTGATCCCTCGTTTTTACGATGTGACTTCAGGTGCTGTGACCGTGGATGGGTTTGACGTCCGCGATGTGGATTTGACCTCGTTGCGCAGGCAGATCGGTATTGTGTTGCAGACCTCATTGCTCTTTTCAGATACGATCCGCGCCAACATTGCATTTGGTAGACCCGATGCAACCGAAGATGAGATACTTGCCGCGGCTAAAGCGGCTCAGGCGCATGAATTTATTTCCGGGTTTACAAAGGGATACGACACGATTGTGGGTGAACGTGGTGTGACGCTTTCAGGCGGGCAGCGTCAACGGGTGGCGATCGCGCGCGCCTTGTTGATGGACCCGCGTATCTTGATCCTGGATGATTCTCTTTCCAGTGTGGATATGCAGACGGAACGGCTGATCCAAGCCGCGCTGGATGTGTTGATGGAAGGACGCACAACCTTTGTCATTGCGCATCGTTTGAGCACGGTTCGCCGCGCCGATATGATCCTTGTCATGGATAAGGGACGTATTGTGGAGCAAGGTACGCACGAGGAGCTTCTAAAAGCAGGCGGGCTTTATAAAGAAATTCATGATCTACAACTGGTTCAGCGTGAAGATGCGCTTGAAGGGGTTCAACCAATATTCGGCGAAAAACCGATGCATGAAAACACGATCTATTCGGGAAGGTCGAACTCTGGCTAACCGCTGCCCTGAGCGGAGGGATGATGTCTTTTCGTCCCGAAGTCGAAGGGCGAGTAATATGAAAACAAAAAATATCTTGAAATCCCTGCCCTTCGACTTCGCCGCAAAGTACGCGGCTCCGCTCAGGGCGGATGTTACCTAAAAGGAAAATATAAATGCCTTATCGAGTTTATATTCTCTTATGCTCAGATGGCTCATATTACACGGGCAGCACATCGGATTTAGACAAAAGGTTATGGCAGCATCAGGAAGGTTTGATCCCGGGTTCGTATACATTTAGCCGAAGACCCGTGAAATTGCTTTGGTTTTCTGAAGAGACACCGCGTTATTCAGATGCACTTGCGTTTGAGCATCAAATCAAAGGCTGGAGCCGTGCAAAGAAGGAAGCATTAATGCGCGGAGATTTCGGTGCAATTCATGAAATTGTAAAAGCGGAACGGAAGAAAAGAGAACAAAAGAAAAAGTAACCGCCGCCCTGAGCGGAGGGGCAATGCACTTTTGTCCCGAAGTCGAAGGGCGAGTACCATGGAAATAAAAATATATTAAAAATCTGCCCTTCGACTGCGCCGCAAAGCACGCGGCTTCGCTCAGGGCGGAGAAAAAAATAAAATTATGACCAAGATCATCCCTCCTGAATTCATAACCAAATCTGAAGAGCAACTGGATAAGGGCTACGACCCCAAGGTTGCACAGGGATTACTGCAATTCCTCAAGCCATATTACCTCCGCATGATCTTCGCGCTGTTGATGATGATCATTGTTACAGCGGCTTCTGTCTCGGGTCCGTACTTCGTGAAACTTGCCATCGACGAGGGCATTGCCGCAGGAGACCCGGTCGCTTTGCGGAATATTGCGCTAACCTATCTTGCCGTATCTATCATTCAATTGGGATTTAACTATTGGCGCGTGCGGATCATGGCGCGGGTGGGGCAACATGTTTTATATGATGTGCGCACGGCAATGTTCACGCATTTACAAAAGCTTTCTCTGAGCTTTTACAATCGTTATAGTGTTGGGCGGGTGATCACCCGTGTTATTAATGATGTGGGGACGCTGCGTGAATTTGTCACTTGGGCGGTGTTGGCGATTGTTCGTAATCTCTTGGGCATCATTGGTACCTTGATCGCCATGGTCGCCTTGAATTTTGAGCTTTCCCTTCTTACGTTTGCGGTTCTGCCATTTATGGTTTGGGCGACGGTCGCATTTCGAAATGCGGCACGGCAGAATTATCGCAAGGTGCGTGCCGCGGTTTCATGGGGTAACTCGGTGTTGGCAGAAAACGTCAATGGCGTGCGTGTGGTGCAGGCATTCTCGCGCCAGCAGCATAACTATAAGACTTTCAGTGAATATGTAAATCGTTATTATCTTGAAACCAATCTCGATGCCCTGTGGGTGGCTTCTCTTTTTACGCCGGTGATCGATCTTCTAGGCGCTGTGGCTACGGCGTTGGTGGTGTATGTTGGTGGCACGGCAGTGCTGGGCGAATCGATCACGGCAGGGGTCTTGATCGCCTTCGTTCTATACATTGACCGTTTCTTCGAGCCCATCCGTGATCTGAGCCGACGCTTTGATACGCTTCAATCCACCATGGCGGGTGGCGAGCGCATTCTGGAGTTGCTCAATACGCCGGTCGAAGTTCGCGACGAAGCGAATGCCAAAGAAATGGGACCCATTGTCGGCGCGGTGCGATTCGAGAACGTCTCCTTTCATTATTCAGATGATCCCACCCTCGTCCTTGATTCAATTCATTTGGATGTCAACCCCGGGGAGACGATTGCTCTCGTGGGCGAGACCGGAGCCGGGAAGACGACCCTGGTGAAATTGCTGGCACGCTTCCACGACGCAACCGGCGGTTGTGTGCTCGTAGACGGCGTGGACTTGCGGACGGTGACTCAAAGCTCGCTTCGTAAACAGATGGGCATGGTGCTGCAAGACCCGTTCCTGTTCAGCGGCACGGTGAAAGAAAACATATTGTTCGGACGTCTGAATGCCAAGGATGATGAAGTGATCGCTGCCGCAAAAGCCGTTGGCGCGCATGATTTTATTTCCAACTTGAAGAACGGATATGAAACTGCTGTGGAAGAAGGCGGCGCAACCTTGAGCGTTGGGCAGCGCCAGTTGATTTCATTTGCGCGGGCTTTGCTGGCAAATCCGCGCATCTTGATCCTCGATGAAGCCACTTCCTCTGTCGATACGCAGACCGAACATATTATTCAATCGGCTTTGGCAACCTTGCTGAAGGGACGCACATCCTTTGTGATCGCACATCGCCTGTCGACCATTATTAATTCAGATAAAATCGTCGTCATTGATGGTGGACGGATCACCGAACAAGGTAGGCATGCCGATCTGTTGGAAAGAAAAAGCGGATATTACGAACTGTACCGCGCAGGTTTTCACGAGTAATATTTTTTGCTGCATTACCTAATGTACCGCAGGCTAACCCTATACTATGATCTGAATCGAAACCTTCATTGAGGCAACCTCATGGGCGATACCATGACCCGTTACATTCCGATCTTCTTGTCTTTTTTTCTAACATGTGTCATCGGGGCATATGCCTGGCGGCATCGCTTTACGCCGGGGGTGCGACCTTTTATTTATCTTTCGTTCGTTGAAGTCTCCTGGATGGCTGGCTATATTCTGGAAATTTCCAGCCCGACACTGGCAGGTAAACTTTTTTGGGATGATTTTCAATTCATCGGTTCGCTGTATGTCCCTTATTGTTTGTTGGTTTTTGCCTATGAATATACAGGGAACGGCGACATGCTCTCGGTGCGCGTGCGAAGAATATTGATCGCGTTTCCCGCTGTTTTCCTTTTTTTACTTTATACCAACCCGATCCACGGATGGGTGCGTACCCCTACGGCAAGGATTATTCCCGGCGCGCCATTCGATGTGCTTCTTTATGATTTTACGCCGGTCATGTGGGTAAGTTTTATTTATAGTTATCTCGCCTATGTCGTGGCAGTGGTCATTTTTATCAGGAACCTTCAACGCGTTAATCGACTGTTCCAGATACAGTCGTGGATCATCATACTCGGATTTTCCTTCCCGATCTTCGGTTCCATTCCCGGCATGGCTGGGGTGCTTCTCTTTGGGCAGCGGGATATCACTCCCTATACCTTCGGTATAGCAAACCTGCTTTATTTTTGGGGTCTCTTTCGTATTGGCTTGTTTAATGTCGCTCCGATCGCAAGGGCGGCTGTGTTCGAATACATGAGCGACATTGTTGTCGTTTTGGATGCAGACTCGCGCGTGGTGGACCTCAACCCGGCTGCATCGATCGGGCTGGGAAAAAAAGCACCTGAGGTATTGGGCAGGCACGCTTTGGAAATGATCGCCGGGCAGCCAGACCTGATCGCCTTATTCGAAAACTCCGATAGCATTCGAAGAGATGTTTACTATGATTCCTGGGATGGTTATCGATATGTGTTGGATGCTCTTTGGACACCGTTAAATGATCGAACTGGCAGAACAATCGGCAGGTTGTTTGTTGCCAGGGACATTACACTTAACCGCCGCATGGAAGAGAGCCTGCGCAGGTCGAATGAAGATCTGGAGTCGCGTGTTCGCATGCGGACACGCGAGCTCGAGCAGGCGAACAGCGAATTGGAACAAAAGAATGCTGAGTTGGAGCGTTTTACCTACACCGTTTCTCACGACCTTAAGTCGCCGCTGGTGACCATCAAAGGCTATCTAGGTTATCTTCAGAAAGATATCAAAGATGGGAATGCTGAACGCCTAAAAAAAGACACCGAACGAATCGCCAGCGCCGTGGAGCAAATGCAAAAACTGTTGAATGATCTATTGGAATTGTCTCGTGTTGGGCGGTTTGTGATACCCATGCAGCCGATAAGTTTCGAGGAACTGACTCGCGAGGCATTGAGTCTTGTGCAAATTCAACTCGAAGAGAAAAAAGTAGCGGTTCAGATCCAACTTGGGTTGCCTGTGGTGCTCTGCGAAAAAATGAGATTGGTGGAAGTGATCCAGAACCTTGTTGAGAATGCCATAAAATTTATGGGTACACAGCCTAAGCCGCAAATTCAAATTGGCGTGATGCAGGATGACAGCGACGCTTTTGTTTTTTTTGTAAAAGATAACGGTATCGGAATTGCCCCAAAGTATCATGAGCAGATCTTTGGCTTGTTTAACCGCCTCGATCCAACCATCGAAGGGACGGGGGTCGGACTTGCCCTTGTAAAGCGTATCATCGAGTTTCATGGCGGGCGCATCTGGGTGGAAAGCCAGCTTGGGCAGGGCACTGCGTTCTATTTCACGCTAAACACCGATAAAATATCAGCAGATCAACTATAAAGGACAGGATACCAATGAACGAATTACACAATGAATTTCTGTATAACATGTCCAGCCACTTGCGCAAAGGGCTCGCCGAGGTAAATGCAAAGGTGAATGACCTCTATCGCATAGAGGAATTGGAAGATTACATCAATATTCCTGATTCGCCGATCGAGCATATCAAGGCGGCGCTTATGCCCCTGGTGGTGCAGGCAAATGACTTTCAAGATTATGCCGAGACGGTGACGAACCGCATGGAGTTGGACCTGCAAGAGGTGGACATTCACGCTCTGATGGAAGGCGTGTTGATGATGGCAGATCAGCTCGCCGAACACAAAGGCGGCATTGAGATCGAAGAGGATATTCCTGAGAACCTGCCATCCATTGAAGGTGACCCGACGCGGCTCTCTCAAGCTTTGCTGAATTACATCCACAATGCCGTTAAGTTTACTGATAAAGGCATTATCACCATTCGTGTGGAGCGTGAAGCGGACCGGGTGTTGTTCGAAGTCCGCGATACAGGCATTGGCATTGCGGATGACAATCAAGAAAAGGTATTTGAAGCATTTGAGACCATCCTTGAAGACAAGAATGATCCGCGCCTTGGCATGGGCTTGGGTTTGAAAATCGTCGAACATATCATCGACTTACACGATGGTGAGACCTGGTTCGAAAGCAAGGCTGGGCAAGGCAGTTCATTTTTCTTTACGATTCCGTTATAACGAAATTCTAGATATAGGGTTTTACAGGTAGGTTTATTTTCAACAACAAACGAGACGTTATTTCACGCAAAAAACGCTGATCTATGAATCAGCGTTTTTTGTGTCTCAATTAATTGCAGGGGTAATTTAAAGAGGAGGTTGTTACTTCTTTTTATTGAAGTATGCCACGCAGGTATTTGACGACAATCGTATCATCTGCCGGATGGTTTGAGGGTGCCACAGATGTAAGCTGTGCCAGAACACACAGCCAACTCTCTCCATGGCGGACGTATGTATCTGTATAACAAGTCATGCCTTGAGTTTCAACTCCATCACGTACACGCGTCCATTTGTTTGTTGCGCTGACCAGGGCAACATCCCCGATCAGGGTAATTCTCTCATCGCGCATATCCCAATACGTAATGACATCCGGGTCGAAGCCGGTTGCCCATTCCACCAAATAAGCTGCGCGCTCCATGTGACCGCCCTGTGTGTTGATCGTTCTAAATAAGGGGTGCAGGATCGCATCATGAGACGGAACGTCGTTGGTGACAAAATTGTGGATGAAGCGTTTGTTGAGGCTGCGCAAGGTTGCGAGATCTTTTTCGGCGGGTGTCATGAGTAATGTCCTTGGTTAAGAATAAATATGCAGACCAACATTCTACATGGGAGATCTGTTCTCGGCACCCTCCTATATGATGGATTTTCTCCTGTAAAAAGGCAAAAATGCCCGTTTAAATTTGAACAACGCAAAACGTATTCCCATCTGGGTCAGCTAATACAACATAATCTGATTCAGTATCATAATTCCAAGGTACTCGTGTAGCCCCGAGCTTTATCAAACGCTCCACCTCATTTGTTTGGTCAATAGTGAATAAATCTATATGATGCCTTTTGGGTTTGTTTGAGGTAACTGCAGAATTTAAGGAGAGCTGTATGCCATTGCCTTCCTTTGGAATAAGAATGGCAAAATCAACATCCGGCTCCCTTTTTAGTTTGTAGTTAAGCGCCTCGCTCCAAAAATGTATGGCTCGATGTAGGTCTCGCACTCCCCAAACGATGGCTCCGATTTCTAACATTGTTTATTCTCCATACATCATTATTGAACCGTTGCGATCACGTATTGGTATTTATTTGTCAAGAAATATCCGCCTGAGCTTGTTTTGAATGGATCAAGAACTTTTCGTATGAGGTCGCGTACTGCTTCTTCGCCTTTTTCTTGAATTGCACGGATTGCCGGACCCGATGACAATAAGCCGCGCAACATCGTCTTCTCGTCTGGATAATCCCACGGACAATCGACTGTTTTTACACCTGAAGGAGTTAGACCTGATTGGATGACAAGCGCTTCTAATGCTCCATCTGCTGAAAGCGCAAAGGGTCCGGGGGCGCCAGCGGGTGGGGGAGGTAACATCGATCCCATTGCCTTAACATATGCTGTGGATTCACTCTCTTCTGGCTTGCCAAAAACCGCCATGACAACGGTTCCAGTTCGAGACACGCGGCTTGCTTCTTGTAGTGCGTGGACTGGGTTGGCAGCGAATTGAAACGAGCTAAAACCTGTCACAACATCAAATGTCTGGTTTCCATAAGGCAATTCTTCCATTTCGCCGGTTCGGAAATCACCAGATGGCACACGTTCACGCGCAATAGCTAAAAGATGATCGGATGCATCCAGTCCGCTGACCTGCGCCCCAAGTTTTGCAGCCATTTCGCAAAAGATACCGGAGCCGCAACCAATATCCAGAACGGATGTGTTTTTGCCCACAGCCGTTTCTTTTAATACAGCCTCGAATAGTGGGATAGCCACACCCTCTTGTGCCTCTGCCCAATCTCTTGCGCGTGCTCCCCAAATTTGCCCTTGTACGATTGCTGTACCCATTTAGTTTGCTCCTTGTATAAAAGCTTGTCTTGGTTGATATATTACTATTAATTTTAAATAAAGTGCTAAGTAGTCTTCTGAAAAAGTTTATAGAACTTTAAGCCGCCGTCCTCCCTGCAGAGGACGGCGGCTTAAGTGATGTTTGGTTAAATTTATTTCAACCGACTACGTAGATTAATTGTCTTTTTCTTCAAAATATAGTTCCACCGTGTTCCCCATGGGATCCATCAGAAAGTGCTGAAGATATTTGGAAGCATCACCTTGAGGATATTCATCATGCATCTTGATGCCTGTGCTTTTTGCTCGACTTACAATGGTATTGAAATCTGATTTACTAACTTGCAAGACCAATGAATGCGCTTCTCTCACACCTCCGATCCAGCCTGGTTGCCGTGCCCATTCTGTTTCTATAGCCAGAGGTGTGGTTGCGTGCAGAAAATTCACAGCTAGATTGTCCAGTTCATAACTCAGCCAACCCATCTTGTCGTCGTTTCTATAGGATACCTCCTTGAAACCAAGAACTCCTGTGTAAAATTCACGCGTTTTGTCAATATCATTACACCAATAAAAAAGCGTACTGATCTGTATGTTCATTGTTTCATTTCTCCAGTCGTTGATTGGTTTAATTGGGTGAACGGGTGATTAATAAGTTTTTCTTTCTTTACTCAATTACGGTGAATGAATTTTAGAACATAAATTCTAATTCATCAATATTAAAATGCACTGACATGACTTGAATACCGTTTCGAGAATAATAGTTACTTTCCGCCCAACTAGGTAGCATCTTGTTGTCCGCTTTGTTGGGCAGGTTATTGATTAAATGCCTTACCCAATTTAACCGCATTCTGAATTCTGTTACGAGTTTCTGTAATATTTTTTCTTATCTCGTAAAGATAAGAGTTACGAACTTCTGCAAAAATAGCCCAAGAATCTGAGTCTGCAATCATAAGTGCGCCGAGAACATTCATATCATTTAATGAAAGGGAAAACGAAAGTTCTTCATCAGTGAGTAAGACAGGATTGCTCCATTCTTTCAAAGTTGGCAAAGATTGATGAAATAAAACTGATTTTAGAATACGAGATGCAGAGGTGTTGCTTCCCCAGCAATGATGTAAGCCTTTGACAATCTCTCTTAATAATACATGGTCATGGATCATTCTTGCGCCATCTAGGCGTTGAGCCGCCAAGACTAAATTTCCCCATGCTTCTAAGTCTGCTTTGCTGATATTTGGTAAAAGCTCAAACCCTAGTGAGGGCATGATTTGAGAAACAACCGCCGCAGACCGAAAAGGATGCGCAGTATCTTGCCTTGCGATTTTTTTATCCAAGTCATGAAGTATTGCTGTCCATTCAATTTCTGAACGGGTTTGTTCATCTGCAAGTACATATTCATCTAAATTCAGGCAAAGTGTAAAAACAAGAAACGTATGTAAAACAGTTTCTCCGTTATTCAAATTTGCTATAGTTTTCCACCCAGGAATTACTTTGTTCGTCTTTTCAACAAAATCTTGATAGAGTAATGGCTGTATTTGTTGCAATAATGAATCTTTAGTAGGAAATCTGCCATTTGCTAAATCAATAGAAATTCTTTTTGCGAATATCCAAAACTCAGGGAGTTTTTCTTTGACGGTTAGCATGTTTGTTTTAATGGTTGCATGGGAACTTCACAATGGATTACGCCATCGTCCTCGCCTCACTGACCAAGCGAAGACTCAATTATCAAAACGCTACATTAAGATTTCTGGTTACTCATTGAATTCGACATCTATACGAGGAGCATTTGGCGCTTGTTCATCCAAACTTTTTCTATATCGAATACAGCCGTTCATAAAATTAGACCATTCAGGAATCTGTATTTCTGGCGATATTTTCTCTGGAAGTAGACTCCAAAGTTGGGGATGATACCAGCACAAATCGTGACCTGTGCTATCACGGTGTTCACGGATTGCTTGTCGGAG